>JBNNDZ010000456.1:0-2768 GCA_050285865.1 Puniceicoccales bacterium | reverse complement strand
GGGGTCGACCTGCCGCGATGCGGTCCCATCACCATCGAGGGGCGTCGCCAATCGATCGGCTCGGCTTGCGGAATCGCAGCCGGGGTCGTCACCGCGTTCACGCTTTTCGGCGCAGCTTCAGGCGCAACCGGCGGCAGACGCTTTAGACCGGGCGTCGGCGGCAAGTCGCTGGTCCTGTTTTTCGTCGCGGGATTTGACGGCGACGGTTCAGACCATCGCGAAGCGAAAACTTCCGCCGGAATGGAGATCGAAAAGATGAATGCCGTCAATCCGTAGGCGCAACCGCAAGCGATCATTCGCCCTGAGTCGCGCTTCGGGCATCAAGAAGGCCGCCGCAAATTCATTAGCCTGCTTCTCGGCCTCCAAACCATTTGGCGCGGCATGCTTGTGCAACACAAGGTGCCCAAGTTCATGGGCAGCATCGAAGCGGCTTCGTTCTGCCGATTTCTGAGTATTTAGAAAGACATAAGGTCGCCCGCCTCTCCACAAGGAATAAGCATCAACCTCTTTTCCATCTTCGCCGAGAGAGAAAACGCGAACACCTTTCAGTTCAAGCAAATGAACCATGTTTTTGATGGGTCTGTTGCCCAACCCCCAATAGTCTCGCAACCCCGCAGCAGCAGCCTGAGGCAATTCTCCTCGCATATCTGGTAGGTCTGCGTCCGGCAGGTCGAATTCACTTTCCAGCCAATCCGACAATATGAAGGCTACGGCACCGGCTGCGATTGCGCCGTCCCTCTGTCGAGCAGTCATTTTGCTCATGGATCGGAAACTCACACCTTCCACCTGTGGTATATCTAGGTCGTCAGCCATGAAGAAATCCAAAGGGAAGCCGAGTACCCGCGAAAACCTCTGCGCTACTTCATCACTTGGCAGGTATTCCCCCGCCTCATAGCCTGTCACAGTACGAGGTTCGATACCCACCCTAGACGCGAGTTCTCGCATCGTCAGCCCAGCACGCTGACGAGCGACCTTCAGCCGCGATTTGTTGAACATTTCATGCAGCCTTGCGTTTTACCGGCACGTCGATGTCGGGCGTGTCATCTCTCTCTTGCGGCATGCCGCCGTCCGCATCGGGTAGCGGGATGAATATGCGTTCAGCCCATCCGGTCACCATATGCTCGTTGAAGTTTGATGGAAGGGACAGTTCGGCCCGACACTGATCGTCATCAATGTTTATGAGCAGCATATAGGTCTTATAGTTAAGGACGGTGGCAGCCCGCAAAAGGTCAGCCTCTACAGTTTCAGGAAAAAGATCCCCCGACACGCTATTCATCAGCACGGCTGCCTCAGTAAAGAGACCCTTGAGGGACTTTGTTCTCGGATTTCCAGGCCACCTGCAAGTGAGTTCGTCGGCGCTCGCAACTACAATGTTAATTTCGCTCGAATCATTGATTACCAAAGAGTAGTTGCTGGGGTCGTCCTTACGCCAACCGAGCGGCACCAGCTCATCCCGCAAAGTGCGTACGACCATTCTCCAAGCCTCAGTGCCCGGAATAAAAGGCGGGTCATTGTCAGTGCAGTTTAGGCGGGCCACATGCCCAGCCTGAACTGCCTTAACCAAGGCTTCAACCGAGATGTTCAGCTCCAACAGACGACGACGAGCGTCAAAAGGATGCTGATAGAGTGTAGTCTTCGCAGCAGCGCTCATTGTAAGGCCTCAACTTCATTTTTTCACCCTTATAGCAGGTCGAAAAAATGAAGTCCAGAGAAAGTTCGCCAGACGCAGA
The DNA here is from genome assembly GCA_050285865.1 of Puniceicoccales bacterium. Lineage (GTDB taxonomy): Bacteria > Verrucomicrobiota > Verrucomicrobiia > Opitutales > Cerasicoccaceae > Cerasicoccus. The sequence continues at coordinate 1,038 of JBNNDZ010000456.1, read as the reverse complement.
GGGGACGACACGGTTGGGCGGCACGGGAAAGAAGCCCACCCGCGTGGTTAAACGGACAGTTTGAAGAAGCCGCTTTATAGCTAGCAAGCTTAAGGCGATATGGCGGAATGTTGCGAAAACATATTTAGTTGAACTTGGGACATGTTGTGCTTTCCCGCGAAAATGGGCGTTCCTCGATAAAGAAGTCCGACTTTCTTAATGTGTTAATCATAACGCAACTAGATATAGAGCCAAGCGCAGTCTTCACTTATCCAGTGTGGCAATCATAGCAGCAATAAAAACAACCATTTGATTGACTGTATGTCTGCTTTGCCTGCTGCACCGCACCCTTGCATGTGGCATGCCAACCTAAGCTCAATCTGTTTTCGTAATTCGGCTTGTGAGCGCAATCATCCTCGTGGACTTCGTGGTCTCCATTGGCTTGAGCATTTCGATTGACATGATAGAACGGCATTTCCTACTCCCAATAAATACCTGATAGAATTCATATAATTATAACATTATTAAATAGGAATAAAATTAATACTTTTGTATTATAATATCGTTATCTAATCCCGATTAGTTTCGAAGGCCGTAAACTTCCTGATTTTGACTAAGTTATCAAATTTCTTCAGGGGGGCAGCCAATCCGTCTGCCGGCAAAAAGACGACTTTGATACACGAATCCTATAAGAAACTGCTGCTGCGGTGCCGCTCGAGTTTTCTAGGCAAAGTACTTTCAAATTGCTCCGAGCATTCTTTAGATCGTGTTAGATGCCATGGACACGAGTTTGCGCGCACTCATCTTTACCTCACCCCCCAAGCGCCGCCCCCACCAGCGCCTTCGCATCCGCGCTATCCCATTCTGCCGGACCGTTCATCGCCCCCAGCAAGCACCCGTTCTCATCGATCAGCACCGTTGACGGCAGGCCGAAGGCCAGGCCTTCCTTTTTCAGGGTGTTGAAGGTCGTCATGGTTTCGTCGCGGTAGAAGGCGAGGGCGTTTATGCCGATGTCTTCGAGGAAGCGGAGCGGTTTTTCGTCGGTTCCGGTGTCGATGT
>JBNNDZ010000455.1:0-6699 GCA_050285865.1 Puniceicoccales bacterium | reverse complement strand
GCAGCCTGAAGAAATCTTTCGCGGGCCGTTCACTCGTAGACAGCTACTGGAGTTGTCTTGCGAGTCGAATCCTGCCATGCAATTAGAGCATTTTCCTTTAAATAGGCCGAGTGGGACACAAAAAAAGCCGGGGAGTATATCTTCCCCGGCTTTTTTAGAATCTAAACTCGAAGGCTTAACGGTGGCCTTGGGCTCCAGCGGCGGTGCGGCGCTCGAGGTTGTTCCAGGTGTCACCACCAGCACGGTAGGCAGCGGCGAAGCCGAGGACCACGCGACCACTGGTCGGCTTGAGGCGGATCATGTGGAAATCCTGCATGCCAGCGAGCGTGGAAACAGTCGAGCCGTGGCGCTCCTTCATGGCAGCGAGGAGCTGATTGCATTCTTCGCTGTCGCGGGCGACGAGCTCTGGAGTGCAGGTGAAGGTCGCGCGGCGGCGGGCAAAGATCACCTTGGCCGTGGCTTCGTCTTCAATCAGCATTACGCTGGCAGGCTTGCCGGTGCGCAGGTTGGCGGTGTGACGCGCCATTTCGCTGACAAACACGTAGAATGCACCGCTCTCGTCGCGGACGAAAGGCACATAGGAAGCCTCCGGCGTGGGTGATTCACCCGCAGTCGCAAGGATCAACGAGCGGCATTCCTGCAGCAGTTTCTGGTAATCCGCTTCGGCAGCGGCAAATTCGTCGGTCATGGTTTCGGACATGGCTGGGAAGTATGACGTTCGACGCCTACGGGGGAAGCTAAAAATAGGACCTAGTATCGTTTGCCCGGTGGTTGGGGGGAGAGGCAGAGGAGAGGCAGAAGGCAGAGGGCAGTAGGCAGAAGTGTCGAGGTTGACTGAAAGTCTGCTCAGTGTTGAATTTTGTGGTCAAACGATCTCAGGACGGGTTGCTGCCAATCCTTCATTTCACTTCTGCCTTTTGCCCTCTGCCTTCTCACTTTCCCAAAAAACTTCCCCAAAAACTCCCCCAGCCACTCCCGTAAATAACCGTTTGCCAATACATCGGCTCGCGTTAACATCGCACGAAATAATCACCTGCTATGGCCGAAACACAACTCTCTGCACCGCTTCGGCGGACCCTCCTACTCAAGATTATTTCCAATAAAGAACCCCAGCCAGATGATGTGAACTCAATCATCGAGCTGGCTTCGAGTAAAATTGTTGAGCTGCTGCAGGCCCAGTCGATGACGTTTTACCTCCTCCAGGGAAGCAAGATTCGCTTCAAGCATGTGTATTATTCGCCGTCTCTCTGGGGCGACAACGAGGACAAGCGCAAGGAATTCGAGGAAAAACGCGAGAAGTTGATGGAGCTCGAACTGCCGACCGGCGCAGGGATCGTGGGTAAGGTGATTGAGCGCGGCGAACCGGCGTTTTTCTCGCTGTCGAAGGCCAACACCCGGCCCATGTTCAATCTCTCTAAGGACACCGGTTTTGATGTCTCCTCTATGGTCACCGTGCCGTTGATAGGTAGTAAGTGCATCGGCGCGATTCAGTTACTCAACAAGGAGCCGGATGCCATCCACCCGGAGTTTCGCCGCGACGACCTGAAGGTCCTCGAAGAAGTCGCCGAATACACCGCGCCGCTCATTCAACGGACCATCGATCCGAAGTATGAGATGCCGGATGACAAGCTCGCGGTTTACATCGCAAAGTTTACCGACTCCCGCCTCGTGCTTGATAAGAACGAGCTGCAGATCGACGAGAAATTGTTCGAAGTAGTGGGCGAGGAATTGATCCGCGAAACGGGGGTGGTGCCGACCAAGCAGTTGACCCCTACCAGCATCTCCGCGGTCATGGTCAATCCCTACGATTACCACAGTCGCGAGGAGTTTGAGCGCAAGAGTGAGCTGCACCTGGAGGAAGTCATGGTCGCGCCGGAATCGCTCATCAACGATCTCCTTTCCGATTATTTTAAGACCGAAGCCGCGCCCGAGGCTAAGACCTCCGACGACGAAGAAATCGCCGGCCTGGTAGACGTCATTGGGGCCGAATACGAGTCCGGCGAATCCGGCGAGAGCAGTGGCGAACTGGATGACGAAGATTCCGCGCCGATCATTACACTCGCCAACCGCATTGTGGAGGACGCCTACATCCTGGGCGCATCGGACATCCACATTGAGCCGCAGGAGAACGACCTCGTCGTTCGCTACCGCATTGATGGCAAATGCCAGGAAAAGCTTCGCCTGCCCAAGCAGGTCGCCGGTTCGCTTTCAGCTCGATTCAAGATCATGAGCGAGTTGGACATCGCTGAAAAGCGTCTCCCGCAGGATGGTCGTATCGTCTTCAAAAAGTTCACGAAAAAGAACATCGATATCGACCTTCGCGTCGCCACCGGCCCGATGAACTTTGGCGAGAAGATCGTCATGCGTATTCTCGATAAGAGCAAGAGCGCCTTGCCGATCACCGCGCTGGGCTTCTCGGAATACAACCTCGGCAAATACCGCGAGTGCATCCGCCAGCCCTACGGGATGATCCTGCACTGCGGGCCGACTGGCTCGGGTAAGTCGATGACGCTGTTCTCCGCCCTGCGTGAAATTGCCACGCCGGACATCAACATCCAAACGGCGGAAGATCCGATCGAGTATACCATCCCCGGGATCAACCAGATGCAGATGCACAAGCAGATCGGGTTGACCTTTGCCCGGGCGCTGCGGGCCTACTTGCGTATGGACCCCGACGTCATTCTGGTGGGGGAAATTCGTGACCAGGAAACGGCGGAAATCGCCGTCGAAGCCGCGCTCACCGGTCACTTGCTTTTGTCCACGCTCCACACCAACGACGCCCCCTCCACGGTGGCGCGTTTTACAGATATGGAGATCGAGCCCTTCATGATTTCCGCCTCGCTGCTCGTGGTCTGCGCCCAGCGCCTCATGCGCCGAGTCTGCAAAAGCTGTAAGGAGGAATATATGCCCGAAGGCAGCGAGCTGGAAATCCTCCGCAAGGCCTTACCCGAGTGGGAGCCACACCCGATTTTCCGCGCCTCTGAAAATGGCTGTAAGGCCTGTGGTGGCAACGGCATGAAAGGCCGCGTTGGCATTCACGAACTCATGCGCAATAGCGACGACCTCGTCCGCGCAATCAACGAGGGCCGCGAAACGGCGGAACTGAAATCCATCGCCATGCGCACTGGCATGTATACGCTCCATCAAGACTCGATGCTCAAGGTCACCGAAGGCGTTTCGACGATTCTGGAAGGCGTTTCCACCGTTCCGCCAGACATGACCCGAACGGACGAAGAAATTGCCGCTGCCCAGTCGCAGAAACACCACGAGGACGAAGAACGCATGAAGGAACAGGAAGCCTTCGACCTCACGGCGAAAAAGAAGGCCGAAGATGACGCCAAGCGCGCCGAAGCGGAATCCAACAAGTCCGCCACGCATACGGCTGCTCCGCAGGAAGCAGAGGATGACGATATTACGGCTATTGCCAACGCCGCCATCGCAGACGCCGACGACGACTTCTCCATGAGCGACCTCGGCGAGGAAGATGACGAAGCACCAGTGAATAAACCTTCGACCGACGACGACGACCTCGCCGACTTTTTGCCCAAGGTGTAGGTCACGAAGTTGCGTCATTCGGGGTACTTGCGATTTCTTCCTTAAAAACACGCTTGGAAGCATCCACCCGGTCAGGCAATCTTTTGCCTTTATGTCTCCATTAAAGCCCAACCGCCCCCATACCCGACTTCGTCACAAGCTCGCCAAAGGCCCGGGCATCGAGCGCCTGATGGACGACCTCGGCCGTGCGCTGGAAGAGGGCGCGGGCGAGTTGCACATGCTCGGCGGGGGCAACCCGGCCCCGATTCCGGAGGTCGCGCAGCGTTGGCGCGAGCTGATGCAGGAAATGCTGCTCGGCGATCCCGCGCGGTTCGACCGCATGCTCGGCGTGTATGATCCGCAGCATGGCAACCGGCGCTTTATCCGGGCGCTGGTGAAGCTCTTTAACGACGCCTATGGCTGGGGGCTGACGGAGGAAAATATCGTCATCACCAACGGGGGGCAGACGGCGTATTTTTACTTGTTCAATCTACTCGCTGGCGAGGACCACGAAGAGGAACTGAGCCGCATCCTTTTCCCGCTGATGCCGGAATACATCGGCTACGCGGAGCAGGGACTGCACCCGGAAACCTTCGTCGCCGCGCCCTCGTTGATCGAGGAACGCGCCGACATGATGTTCAAATACCATGTCGATTTTGACAACCTGCCGTGGGACGACTCCGTGGCGGCGGTGTGCGTGTCGCGGCCGACGAATCCCACGGGAAATGTTTTGACCGACGCCGAGATGCAGCGCTTGCACGGGCTTTGCCGCGAGCGCGGCGCGTATTTGATCGTCGATAATGCCTACGGGGCACCGTTCCCGGACATGATTTTCACCGACGTCGAACCGTTCTGGGGCGAGGACGTTATCCTGACCTACAGCTTGTCCAAGCTCGGCCTGCCGGGCGTGCGGACGGGCATCGTGATCGGTCCACCAGAAATCTGCCGTGCCGTCGCCTCGATGAACGCGGTGGTCGGGTTGGCGAATGGCAACGTTGGGCAGGCGCTGACGTTGCCCATCGTGGAAAGCGGGGAAATTATCCGACTGGCCGCCGAGACGATTAAGCCCTACTACGAAGATCGCAGCCGCCGTGCGGTGGAGGACGTGCGCGAGGCCTTTGCCGATGTTCCATGCCGCATCCACGTGTCGGAGGGCGCGCTGTTTTTGTGGCTGTGGTTCCCGGGACTGCCGGGTGGTTCAGCCCAGCTTTACGAGGATCTGAAGGCGGCGGGTGTGTTGGTGGTGCCGGGACATTACTTCTTCCATGGCCTGCGCGAACCTTGGGCCCATGCCGATGAATGCGTTCGCATCAATTACGCAATGAACATCGATGCCTTCCCGGAAGCGGTTCGCACGATGGCCCGCGTGGTGAAGGCCAAATACGCAGGCTGAATCTCACCGGATGATGGTGCCGAGCCGCTGTACGTAAAACTCGGCCCACCCCTGATTTTCCAGATGTGGGAATTCGCTTGCCCGGGGTAGTGGCGAGCCTTAGCGTTTTGGGTTGCCTATACCTGATGCCCTTTTGCGGGGTGCCTAACACGCTTCGACCACTGCTACGCTGCCCATGAATCATCGGACTTCCCAACGCGTTTATTCGGACGCCGCACTCGACAATTGGTTGGTGCGGTTGCAGGACAACTGGGAGTCGGCGTTTAACGCCGAGGCAGTCGAGTCCGGTCGCCGTCTATACCGCGATGGGGCGATTCGTCAGGTGGAACTAGGGGCGGACGACGGCATTGTTCATGTGCGCCTGATGGACGGCGAGGATGCCTACGTGGTGCTCGATTGGGACGGCGAAAAGGTCACCGCTCGCTCGTCGATAGAGGATGCGTTTCTACGACAAGTCATTGCCAGTGCCGCACTTTACGAGATTGAAGAACTGGTGGCCGAGGAAGCTGGGGCGCTCCCGCCGGAGGAAAAGGCCGAGCAGCCCAAGGACGAAGAATCCACCGAATCACCCGAGCCGGAAGCGCCCGCTCCGGTGCCCGTGTTGTCGTCTGAGCCGCTTTCGCGCGAGTTGATTTTGGAATTCTCCGCCGTCGATGCCGGACTGGCGCTCGACGTTTTCTGGCGCGATGAACACGACAAAATGTGCCGCGCCCTCGGGCCCGATGCACCCAGTGCCGAGAAGATGACCGGGCCGGAGCGTGAGGCGCTGATTAGGCTCGCGAGCCACGCACGTCGCGATGGGTTCCGCTATCAAGCCAACTCCGCTCGCTATGAGTTGCAGCAATTGGACCGGTTGCCGGGCTTTGTGCGCAATGACCTGCGCCGTTGGCAGGAGCATTTTCATGTCACCGTAGACGACGATATTGAGCAGCTTGCCGAAGGCGTGCGCGAGGTGGACGTCGCGGTTGAGATTAATGAGGAAATATTTGGCGGCGATCTGGACATCAGTTGGAAGGTCAGCCTTGGCTCCGAACGGTTGACGGATAGAGAGCGTCGCCGGCTGTTGCGTAAGGCCGATGAAGGCCCCGTGCTCCTGCCGGGACGCGGCTTGGTGCGGCTCAACCGCGAGCAGGCCAAGGCAATTGCCGAAACGGGGGACAGCATGGCGGTGGTGGCTGGTCGTGCCCCGCGTTATCTTTTATTTTCGCTGTTCGCGCAAGAGGCGGTGCGGTTAGAGCTTTCTCCGGAGCTCGATGCCTGGCGTCAGCGGCTTTTTGCGCCCGACCCGGGCGTTAACGGTGCACCGTCGTTTTTACGGGGCTACCAACAACACGGTGTCCACTGGCTTCAGCACCTGTTTGAATGCGGGTGCCACGGCTTGCTGGCGGACGAAATGGGTTTGGGTAAAACACTGCAAGTGCTCAGCTTGCTCAGCATTCGGCCCATCGAAGGCAAGCCGAGCTTGATCGTTTGCCCGGCCAGCGTCGTGCCTGTTTGGCAACAGGAAGTGGCGCGCTTTTTTCCGGAAATTGAAACCGCTGTTCTGGGTAAAGAGCAGAACTTTCAGACGGAGCAACGGCCCGTTCTGTGGCTTGCCAGCTACACCCAATTACGGCGTCACCGCGCGATGTTGGACAAGGTCTCATTTGGGTATGTGATTCTCGACGAAGCGCAGTTCATCAAAAACCCGGATGCCAAATCGACACAAGCCTGCCTGGCCCTCAAGTCTGACCACCGCCTAGCACTATCGGGTACTCCACTGGAAAATCGCT
>JBNNDZ010000454.1:0-3885 GCA_050285865.1 Puniceicoccales bacterium | reverse complement strand
GTTATATAAAAGAGGTCCAGCTGTTCGCGGGCGACAGGGCCCTTGGGGTCGAGACTGGATTGCTTCGTCGTAAAGCTGCACCCGGCGAGTCCCAGCATGAGCAGGAGGCACGCGGCGCGATAGACGAGGTTCAACATGGGGGCAGGTCGGCTCATTCGTCAGCAAGCTTAAGTAAATCTGTCATTGCCGCGGGCGGTTGACCCGCGTTATGAGTGAGGTCTCTTTACCTTGTTGACGTGAATGACGAGTTCAAGCGTATATTACAGCTTCTGTAATGGCTTGGTCCACTTTTGCTTATGAGAGAAATGACTTTTCGCATCTTCTTCCTGTCCATTGCCTTGTTGGGGGCCTTGAGCGCTTGCGGTCCACAGCCGCCGAAACCGGCAGCAGTCCCCGAGAAAAAGACGATTTCTAACGCCGCTGGCATCCCGAAGCAAAAAGTGGAGCTCGCCACGCTGGACTCGCTTCGCTTCAGCAAGACTTTGCTTGAGGTGCCCGCGAACAAGAAAATCACCCTGACCCTCCATAACGAGGGGCGCATGCCGCGCGAGATCATGGTGCACAACCTTGTGGTCCTGAAGCCGGGCAGCGACATCAACCTGTTTACGGCGGAGTCCTCCTTTGCCGAAGATACGGATTACATTCCGGAAGAATACGAGGACTGGATCGTCGCCCATACCAAAACCCTTGCCGCGGGCGAATCCGAGACGATTACCTTTCGCGCGCCCAAGGTGCCAGGTGAGTATCCGTTTATCTGTTCCTACCCGGGCCATGCGGCGGCAGGCATGAAGGGCATTATGCGAGTGGTGGTAGAAACGACGGAGTAGTCGCAATCGTTACGTTTGGTTGAGCCAGCGCCATTGCTTGAGGCTGGTCGGTTCCCAGCCCTGCGCGGCGTAAAAGGATTCGCCGGGCGTATTATTCTCATCGGCAAGAAGTTGCAGGCGACCGTAGTCCCGGGCGATTGCGATGGCTTTCAGGTGGTCCAAAAGGGCGGTACCCACGCCCTTTTTGCGAAAACTCCGGTGGACGATGACGTCTTCCACGATGCCGATGGGGCCGCCTTCAACCGTGGAAATGACTTCTTGGATTGTCGCCATGCCAACGACGAGCCCACCCATTTCTGCGGCCAGGACCAGCGCCGTATTGCTTTCTATCAAATGCTCCAAGCCGGCACGTTGGAATTCGGCATTGAAGCGAAAAGCGCGCTCAACCTTGGTGAGCTGTCGCAGCAATTCGACCATTAGAGGGAGATCGGCGAGGGTTGCCGCGCGGATGTTGACTCCAGCCATGGGAGCAATTCAAAGCAATCGTTAGGGTGAAAGCAATGATACTATCCTAGATTTTGATGGCGATTTCGCTGATCGGGCATCGAATCAGGATGCTTTGCGCGATTCGCACCCGCAGTTTTTACCGCAGGCTCCCTTACTTTGCTTCTGCCATGATCGGTAGAGATAGAGACAGGCAGCAGTGACGAATAACGTTACGATGATAATTTCTTCAATCATAGTAATGACCCTGTTTGATAGACGATTACCGCTGTAATCCAAGCCAGAAAAGTCATTGAGATGAAGCTTCCGCAAGCCCATTTCCAACCCAGCTCTTTCGCCATCACGGCAACGGTTGCCCCGCACTGCTGACAGAGTGCGAAGAAGACCATGATCGCCAGGGCAACCGGGATTGTGAAGATTGGTTGGCCGGCGCGGGGGCCGTCGGGCCAGGTCGCGTTGCGCAGGGTGGATTTGAGGTCCGGCGATTCCTCGTCCACATCGCCGCCGAGGCTGTAAATAATGCCCAGCGTCGAAATAATCACCTCGCGGGCCGGAAAGCTCGCCACCACGCCCACAGTGACCTTCCAGTCGAAGCCCGCATAATAAAAGACAGGCTGAATGGCTTTGCCGAGGTGCGCCATGAAGCTCTGGTTCATGTAGGCGGAATCAATTTGCTGGGAAAGTTCGGCGGACAACTCGGAATTGGGGTCGTCGAGGGCGGTGGTGACGGCTACTTCACTTTCCCCGGATGCAACCTGCTCTGTAACAAAGTGTTGCGTGACTTCGTCTTCCAGTCCGGCGGGACGCGGAAAATACAATAGCGCCCAGACGATAACGGTGATCGCGAGGATGATGGTCCCGGCGCGGGCAACGAATTCCTTACCCGCTTGCCACATGCGGTAAAAGACGTCGCTGAGTCGCGGAGGGCGGTAGGGTGGCATTTCCAGCACGAAGGGCTGGGGTTTGGTTTTCACCACAAAGCGTGTCAGCACCCAGGCCGCGGGCACCGCCACGGCGAGACCCACCAAGTGCATTGCGAACAGAGTCAGCCCGGCAATGAATGGGCCGTAGCGCGGCTCCACGAAAGCCCCGATCAGCAAAACATACACCGGCAAGCGTGCGGAGCAGCTCATGAGGGGGGCCAAAAGAATGGTGACCATGCGCGCCTTGGGGTCCTCAATCGTCCGGGTGGCCAGAATGCCGGGGATGGCGCATGCATAGCTGGATAGCATTGGCACGAAGCTTTTTCCATTGAGTCCGCACCAACCGAACAGGCGGTCCATTAAAAACGCGGCCCGGGCCATGTAGCCGGTGTCCTCCAGCAATGAAATGAAGAAAAACAGGATCAGGATTTGCGGGAGGAAAATGACGAACGCACCCACGCCTTCGATGATGCCGTCCGTCATGAGCGACTGAACCATCGGCATACCGTTAAACCACGGACCAACAATGCCTTGCAATGCACCTTTCGCCGCGTCGATGAGGTCCATCAAAGGACCAGCCCAGCTGTAAACCGATTGGAATACGAGGTACATCAACGCGGCAAACACCACCAGTCCCCATACGCGGTGTAGGAGAATCTTGTCGATGGATTCCGTTTTTTGCGCTTTTTCGTCGTTGATGCGGACGATTACGCCGTCCAGCAGTTTGTCGAGGTGCTTGTAAACGATGACTGCCTCGGCTGCCATTGGGTTGTAGCCCGCTTGACGCAGCGATTCACGGCCCTGTTGGATGGCATCGCGCACGGTAGAGTGGCCGCCTTGAATGTGGTCCATCACGGCGGACCCGGCATCAAAAAGCATCCGGCGCACTTCCAGGGCGGTCAACGGCACCTTCGTTTGCCCCGAGGCCGCGCATTGAATGCCTTGAACCGCTTCATTGACGACTTCGGGCCACGCCATCGGTGTCATGTGACGTTCTTCCTGAATGGCGCGCGAGATAGCTTCGCGTAACTCTTTGACGCCAATGCCCTTGCGGCCAACGGTGGCAACGACGGGCACCCCAAGCCGTTTTTCCAGTTCGTCGGTGTCGATCGTGAGCCCACGTTGCTCCAGCGAGTCCCACAGGTTCAGGGCGAGGACCATCGGCAGACCGAGGTCGGCAATCTGCATAGCCAGAAAAAGGTTTCGCTTCAGGTTGGAAGCATCGATGACGCAGACTACGGCATCGGGTGTGCCCATGCCGGGGGCATGCCCAGTTAGGACATCCACCGCGACACGTTCATCGAGTGATGTTGCGGACAGGCTGTAGGCACCGGGCAAGTCGATCAGGGTCGCCTCGCCATCCTTCAGCCGCAACGAGCCGAGTTTTTTCTCCACCGTGACCCCGGGATAGTTGCCAACACGTTGGCGCAGGCCCGTCAGGCAGTTAAACAGAGAGGTCTTGCCGGTGTTCGGATTGCCGATCAGCGCGATCTGCCGGACGGCTTGCCGGGGCGGCGTTTCAAGAGTGGTGGTCGTCACAAAGGAAAAGGTTAGGCGACGGTTTCCACCTCGACAAAGGCGGCTTCACTGCGGCGCAGGCTGATTTTTTGTCCGGCAAAGGTGATTGCGATGGGGTCACCCAGCGGGGCCACGTGCTGCAGGACGACTTCCTGCCCGGGCAGCATGCCGAA
>JBNNDZ010000453.1:0-3452 GCA_050285865.1 Puniceicoccales bacterium | reverse complement strand
AGAGCAGTGAAACGGAGACGCCGATCTCGTCCGCGATTTGCTTCGGGCTGCGCTCGGCGAAGCATGCTTTGACGACCTCGTGCGATTTCATGACGCATAATTGTGGAAACGCGCATACTGCAATGCAAGCACGGAGCGGTTGCAAAAATCACCCTGTCGTGTTTTTTCGCTCTGGAACGGTTTGGGGCTTTCTGCTAGTTATGCACAAGAAATAGAGAATGCCTTCTGCTACCCTAAAGCTGTTCCTTGTTTACGGAGACCCCAAGCGTCTTCGAACAGCCGAACTTTCGAACTGGACGGGCAAGGCGGTTGCTGGGCCGAGAAGCGAGTTCGAGAGATTGCTGGAAAGAGATGAATGTGAAAGTACGGGGATTTATTTTCTGACCGGAGTAGATCCTACCACGAGCAAGCGAGCGATTTACATCGGCGAAGCTGAAAATATAAAGGGACGTGTAAAGAATCACCTCACCAAAGACTTTTGGAATCAGATCGTCTTTTTTGTCTCCAAGGACGAAAATCTAACGAAAGCACACGTCAAGTATTTGGAAGGCCGGCTGATTGATCTAGCCAAGGAATCAGGTCGCAGCTTTGTTATGAACAATAATGGAAGCGGAGCCAAACTTCCAGAGTCTGATCGCGAAGAGATGGAAATTTTCTTGGAGAAGATGCAGCAGATGCTCCCAGCATTAGACGTTGATGCGTTTGTTCCAGCAGTCGCTAAGGAAACGAATGACGAAGCTAAGAAAGAAATTCTTTTTTGTAGGATTAAGGGTGTTGAGGCTAGAGGATACCAAACTCCCAATGGATTTATCGTCCTAGAAGGGTCTCAAGCAGTGTTGGAGGAACGGTCATCTGCACAGAAATGGCCTTCAGTTCTTGCACAAAGAAATAGCCTAATAGAAGAGCAAATTTTGATATCTAATGGCGGTGCATACACCTTTGTTAAGGATACTGAGTTTTCTAGTCCGAGCGCGGCCGCTGCGACTATTCATGGTGGTAGTGCGAATGGTTTGACTGCTTGGGTAGACTCCAGCGGTAAGAGTCTTAAGCAGATTGAGAAAAATGAGGCATAACTTGACAGTGATATCAACTCCGTTACGCACCTTGACGTTATCCGTCGCATCGGACTGATCGATCCAGGCCAGGTAAATTGTCTATAAATATGACCGCGCATTGTAATATCCACTTCGTCATTGGCGGGATAAACTGGTAAATACTTTCACATGCATAACTTTTTTCAGAAACTCTTTGGTGCGGGCAAAAATTCGTCGGATGGGCTAACTCAAGAACAGCGTGAGGCCATCGTTGATTTACTTGTTTTCGGGATGTACTCGGATCGCACCGTTTCGCTGGCGGAAGATCAACTGATTCAACGCCGGCTGGAGGCGATGGACTGGCAGGCGGTTGAGACGATCGATAATTATTACGACCGGGCGGTCACCCGCGTGCGCGAAGTGCTCGACAGCGGACAGGAGACGCGGGCCAGTTTTCTGGTTCGCATCGCAGAGCGGCTGGGTGACATGCCAACCCGTGAAAAGGCCTTTGCTCTCTGCCACCAGCTGTTCCTCAGTGATGGCAACGAGAGCGACGACGAAAAAGCGCTCGAAGAAGAGCTTCGCGAGGCATTGCTGCGGGCAGTCTAAGATGTATTGGCTGAGGGCGTTTGTGCTATGGCTCTTGGCGACTCTGTTTCTGGGCACTGTGACCTGTTTCCTGGCGTTGCGCTCTTACGATATGTCGGGCGTTATAGGAAGTGCGCATACGCTTGAAATGGAATACGCATTCATTGAAAGGCAGGCTCCGTATCACTTGGTCGATCCCCGAAAGGTTGACGCAAGCATGGATTCGTTACGCTTTGAATGGATGGCTGCGGAAATGAATGCGCGGCTTCGTTTGGCGATCGTCCTGTGGGTGGTGGTTACGGGGGTAATCTACGGTTGTGCGTCGCGCAATCCGCTTGCGCGCCGGTAAATTTTCGCCACGGTATCAGGTCTTCATGCAATACCGCGAACTAGTGCGTCCCAGTGTGCTGGACCAGCCCGTCTATGAGCCGGGTAAGCCAATCGAATACGTAGCCCGGGAATTTGGGCTGGAGGTCGCTTCCATCCTCAAGCTGGCCTCGAATGAAAATCCGCTCGGGCCTTCGCCCCTGGGGATTGAGGCCGCCGAGCGCGCCTTGAAAGAGGCCCATTTCTATCCGGATGGCGGGTGCTGGGCGTTGCGGAAGGCGCTCGCGGAAAAGTTCGAGCTCCACGCCGACCAGTTCATTGTGACCAATGGTTCCAATGAGTTCATGACGCTGCTTTGTCAGGCCTTTTGCGGACCCGGTGACGAGGCGGTGATGGGTGCGCAGAGCTTCATTGCCTTCAAAATCGGGGTGCTGCTGGCGGGTGGAACGCCGGTCGAGGTTGCCATGCCGGACCTCCGGCACGACCTCGACGCGCTCGTGGATGCGGTGACCCCGAAAACGAAGCTCGTTTACTTGCCGTGCCCGAACAACCCGACTGGGGACCGTCATTCGCAGGCTGCGATTGAGGCGCTGATCGACCGGCTGCCCGACCACGTTATTTTCTGTTTCGACGAAGCTTATGCGGAGTATTCCGACGATGCGCCGGACCTGCGTCCCCTGCTGGCCCGGGGCAAGAAAGTCGTTTGCTGCCGGACGTTTTCCAAGATCTACGGTCTGGCGGCGTTCCGTGTGGGTTATGCCTACGGCGACCCGGAACTGATCGCGTTACTCAACCGCGTGCGCGCGCCATTTAACGTCAACGCGATCGGCCAGGCGGCGGCAACGGCGGCACTGGGGGACGAGGATCACGTGGCCCGTTCGAAGTCGATCAATGACGCCGGTCTGCGCCAGCTTGCGCTGGGCTTTGAAGAGCTGGGACTGGAGTATCGGATCGATGGTGGTAATTTTGCGCTGTTAAAGGTTGAAAATCCGGCCCGAATCTTTGAGTTGTTGCAGCATCAAGGTGTTATCGTCCGACCGTTGAAACCATATTTGCTAGCTCATCATATCCGGGTAACCGTTGGCGCGGAGACGCAGAATGCGCGTCTGCTGTCCTGCTTGCGTGATATCCTTGCCGGGGAAAATTCGGGCACCCCGCGCGGTGAGCAGCCTCTGCTGTGAACATTACTTTTCTGGATTTCCTCGTCTTGGGCGGGGGTTTGATCGGCCTGTTGGTCGTGAATGCGTTACTCGTGGCCTGCGAAATCAGCCTCGTGAAACTGCGCTACGCGGACCCCGACGAGTTCAACCTTAGCGACCTGCGTTCGCGTAAGCGGATTGCCTATCTGCTCACCCGGGCTGATTTCGCGGCACCGGTGATGCGGTTTGGCATCATGGCGGTGACCATTGCGCTCGGTCTGGTGCTTTTCCCGATGCTGGAATTCCTGATGCAGCACATTGGGTTTTTCCAACAACAGCCCGGCCTCACGATCAAGGCGATCTT
>JBNNDZ010000452.1:0-2782 GCA_050285865.1 Puniceicoccales bacterium | reverse complement strand
GCGTTGACGAAATTCCTCGGCGTGCGGACCAAGGAAATCTTCTGGGACGTCATCACGATCAGCGCAGCCTATCTGTTCGACACGATCATTTTTCCGCTGGGACTTTTTGCGGTGATGTTTTGGCTCACCCGAATATTTGGCCGCTACCTCTTTGGCCTGCGTAAAAATCAGGTCTTCCGGGAAGACATGGACACGCTCATGGCGCGCTATTGGGAGCGCAAGGAGAGGGGGCCCGGCGAGACTTGAGCGGATTACGGTAGGGATTGATCTTCCCATCGCTCATCGATGTCGATACTTCCCTGTATGCTTCGTGTCGAAAAAACTCGTCACCAGCCGTTCGGCTTTTCACGCTTTTGAATCATGCCGCCGCGTGGAAAATCATCGCCCCTGGAACGCATTTTGGGGCGCTTGGACGATCTCGACACCACGAATCTCACGATTCTGGTGCAGCGCCTCGCGCGTGAACGCGAGTTGCTGGAGACGGTTTTCAATGCTATCCGTGAGGGGGTGTTGGTCATTGGTGAAAGCGGATTGGTGGAATACGCCAATGCCGCGGCGCTGGGCTTGCTGGGGCTGAAGGAAAGCGATGTGGGCAGCTTGCCGGTATGGAAGGCGGTCCCGGATCTTGCTCGGACGATGAATCTCTCAGCCGCCGGCCTGGAGGGATCGGGGCGTCGGGTGCGGCCAGCTGCCATTGCCCGTGAACTGGAAATTACTTACCCGGAGCACCGCTTCGTGCGCGTCTATCTGGCCCCGTTTGACGAGGATACCCACGGCACCGACGGACCGTTGTTTACGATGATCCTTGCGGATATCACCGAGGATAAGCTTTCGACTGAGAAGCTCATTCAGGACGAAAAGCTTTCGAGCATTTTTGACCTCGCCGCCGGGGTCGCGCATGAGTTGGGCAATCCGCTCAATTCGATCAACATCCACCTGCAACTGCTGGAGCGGCAAATTGCCAAACTGTCGGACGATGTTGCTACAGCCAAGATGGAAAAAGCCCTCGCGGTCTGCACCAACGAGGTCCAGCGTCTCGACGGTATCATCACACATTTCCTGCAGGCGATCCGCCCGCAGCCGCTCGATTTGCAGGAGGTCGCGCTACTCGATGTGCTTGATGAGGTGCTGAATTTCCTCGGAGAGGAGCTCACGAATCTCAATGTCCAAGTGGATGTGACCGTCGAAGGCGGTACACCGATTGTGCTTGGCGACCGTAATCAGATTAAGCAGGTGTTTTTCAACGTCGTCAAAAATGCCATGGAGGCGATGGACGCAGGCGGCGACTTACGGATCACTGCCCGTGCGGACGATGAATACGTCTACCTGCTGTTTGCTGACAGCGGAGTGGGGATTGCACAGGAGGATTTATCCAAGATTTTCCAGCCTTACCACACGACAAAGTCTTCCGGGCACGGCCTGGGAATGATGATTTGCCGCCGCATCCTGCATGCGCACGGTGGTCAGATCGGCTTAGACAGTCGCCCCAATGCTGGAACGATCGTTACTCTCCAATTTCCCCAAAAACATCGTCGCATCCGCTTACTGGAGGCGGCGGATTGAGCGCTTACCGGAAAGCAGACCAGCTGGCGCTTAACCGTGCTTCCTTTTGATATTCACTTCTTTGGGGCAATGCACATACGGTTTGGCGGACTAAAATCCCCGGGAAGGCTGATATTTCCTTGCCTTGCGGGGTATCAGAGCGATAATGCCGGACAAATGTTGTTTCGTTATATCGCATTGGCCGTACTTGCGGCTTTGTTTGCAGGGTGCTCCGCCTCAGTGCCCGTACGCCCGTATATGTTCATTCAGAACGATCCGGAGCCTAACACTCCCCACGCCACTGAGCCCGCCCCGGGTGACGACCTGCTGGGCTAGAGTGATGGGCAGCGACTACGCTGCAATGCACCGATGTGGTGCAGCTTCGTCTTAAACACTGGGCACGAGCATGAAGTGCGTGCGGCCTTCAGCGTCATTAAATAACAAATACTCGCCGTCGGGATCATGGCCAACAAAGACCAAACCCAGGCTCTCATTGATGACGTCGCCGACTTTGTAAATATAGCCGTCGATCATGATACGCGATTCGGCAGCGGCCAGACGGATACCTGAGAATGACACGCGGTTCAGGAATTCCTCGGGAGATTCGCTGAGGCCCAGTTCGGGTAAGTCGGATGGAATCGGATTCAGCAAGGCAACGGTCTCTGCGTCCACCGGCACCGGCGCGGTGACTTTTTGAGCAATGAAGAACATGAACGCTGAGCCCAACCCAAGCAGAACCAGAATATGGATTGCCTGCTTGATGCGTTTGGAAAGCAGGGGTTGCTTGGCGACCGCTTTGTATGCGACCGGCTGGGAAATATCAACGTTGTATTGGAACTTTGGCTGCGGTGCCTTGGCTGCATAGGGGTGGTCGTAGTCTACGCTTCGCGGCGTCACCACGGGTTTACGTGGTGATTTCGGCGGTGTTGGCGGTTCCATCGTGTGGAAGTCTGGTGCGTTCAGGTAACTCATGGTTACGTTTGAATGGCAGCGGTAATACAGTCGTTATTTTGAAAATCTAGGTGCAACTATGTAGTTTATCGGAGCTTGTGCAATGCGATTAAGTTGTTTCGGGGATTGAACGCATTCATCAATTCGGGCGGCAGCATGATTTTTTTGGTATCAAAAAAGGCCCTGACTGGAATCAGGACCTTTTTTAATGGTCGGGCTGAGAGGATTCGAACCTCCGACCCCTACACCCCCAGTGTAGTGCGCTAACCAGACTGCGCTACAGCCCGCC
>JBNNDZ010000451.1:0-3657 GCA_050285865.1 Puniceicoccales bacterium | reverse complement strand
GTGTCTGCGCTTGCGCAGACGGAGGGGTGTTTGGCGGTATTGCCCACCTAGAATGCAAGACCTCCCCGAAGCCGCTTGGAGGCGCGGCTTCTCCCCTCCTTCAAAAGGAGTGGAGTATGCTGAGCTTGGCGTAGAAGGATGATTATAAGGGAGGTGTCTGCGCTTGCTCAGACGGAGGGGTGTTTGGCGGTATTGCCCACCTAGAATGCAAGACCTCCCCGAAGCCGCTTGAGGCGCGGCTTCTCCCCTCCTTTTAAAGGAGGGGAGATTGCTGAGCTTGGCGTAGAAGGATGATTATCAGGGAGGCGTCTGCGCTTGCGCAGACGGAGGGGGGCGCGGGCGTGGGATCTACGCATGCTCCCAGCACCATCAGCCTGCTAATCACATACTTCGCAAACCACTCACGTAGTCGAGGGACCAGGCTAAGCCGCGGAACTTGCCGCTTGAGCACGGGTCGCAAACATTCTACAATTTGAGTTATGAATTTTAAATCGATGCTTCGTGGCGCGGTGTTGCTGGTGATGCTGGTAGGAACTGGAGCGGTCTCTGCCGTAGCAGAGGAATCCGACGCGGCCTTGCAGGTCGGCCAGGCACTGAAGCCCAAGCTGGGCATCTACGTTGATGTGGACCGTGAAAAGTGGGGGGCCGATCAGGTGAACCTGCGCATTGTGAACAACAATTTCCAACTGTTCTTTCTCGATGCGGACGGCTTACTGGTGGACTCCAAGGCGGACGACGTGATCATCCACTACGGAAATTTTATTAAGGACTCTAACGCCAAGGAAACGGTGCTACTGGAGCCCGATGGTTTGATGTATACCAGGGCCCGTGTGATTTCCCCGCCGCACCGGTATCAGGTGCGGATCTTCCTGCGCAAGACCGTCGACCCGGAGCCATACTATAAGGAGAAATATGAAGAAAAAGAATTTATCGGCATGCACGTTTTGAATCAACTGGGTGGGGCTGAGCTCTACGAAAAAACTCATACCACGCCGACATCGGTTGAGGTCGAGATCATTGAGGAGAACGAGCAGGGCGAGCGTGAAGTCCGCGAAAAGGTCCACGATGAGGCGGTGGCACGCGTGCAGGCCGAAGAGCAAGCGGAGGCAGCACAGTAATGGGCGCTGATAAACCGGATTCCTTTGTTGGTTGGCTGCGTTCGTGGGCACTGATTGCCTTGGGCGTGGTGCTGGCGGCGGCAACGAGCGATGGCATTGAGTTCGACAGCAATCTCTCGCTGGTCCTCGCTGTGCTGCTTATCAGCATACTGAATGTCATTTTGCGCCCGGTGATGATCTTGCTCACTCTACCGTTCGTGGTGCTCACGCTGGGGCTCGGCATTGTCGTGATCAATGCACTCCTGTTTTGGCTGGCGGGCTCGATCGTGCCCGGCTTTGAAGTTGCGGGATTCTGGTCGGCCATGTGGGGGGCCATCGTGGTGGGCTTCACCGCGTTTATGGCCAATGTCCTCTTTGGCAGCCCCAAGATGAAGGTGAAAATCCAGCGCAGCGGCGGACAGTCGCGTCAATCGATCAATCGCCGCGACGACGACGTGATCGACGTTTAATACCGCTCTCCAATGGTCCTTTGGATGGAGCCCGGTGTCCCCACCGGGCTCTTTGCCTATCCAATCAATCGAGAAGTGGTATTATCCTTTGTGAATCAGGTCGCGGGTGGTGAGCAACTTGACGAATTTTATCATCGCCGGGGTCAGCACACGGCCTTTGCGGTGAACGATTGCGAGCGGGCGGACGAGCTTTTTGCCCTCGATCTGGCATGAGGCGAGGAGGCCTTGCTTGATCTCCTGAATGACCGTCGTCGAGGGCACGATTGCAATGCCGGCGTCGATCTCGACCGCGCGTTTGACCGTTTCGATGTTGTCGAACTCCATGACTGGATCGACGTCGATTTTGTTGTCGCGGAAAAGCTGGTCGGTCGCCTTGCGGGTCGGGATATCCTGATCGAAGCCGATGAACTTGTATTCCTGCAATTCCTCCAGCTTCACCGATTTCTTTTGGGCGAGCGTGGAATTGGGCGAGCAGATCACGATCAGTTGGTCTTCCTGGAAAGGAATTGTTTCCAACTGGCGCATTTTGACTGGATAGGCAACCAGGCCGAAGTCCACCGCGTTGTGCAGGATGTCTTCGTAAACAAGGTTGGCCCGGCGGTATTCGACACGGACATTGACGTCGGGATATTCCTGCAGGAACTCCTTCACGTAAGGGGGCAATTCGTGGAGACCGATCGAGTAAATCGTTGAAATATGAATCGTGCCGCTGATGACTTTTTTCATCTCCTGCAGCTCGCTCATAAGCTTGTCGTAGAGGTGCAGGAGCTCCTTGGAAGAGTCATAAAGTTTCTGTCCCTCGCGGGTGAGGTGGAATTGCTTTTGACTGCGATCGACGATTAGCGCATTGAAATGTTTCTCCATTGCACGAAGCTGCTGGCTGACCGCCGATTGCGTGATGCCATTGAGCTTGGCGGCTTTGGAAAAACTCTGACTCTCTACCAGGTCAGAAAAAATCTTCAGATTTTCAATGTGCATAATAAAGGCTAATATCACGAAGCCTTATTGGTGTGCAATATAAAAGTTAGCTAAACTAATTTAATTTCCTGTGGTCGACTACGAAGAATTTCTCGAACGCCAACAAGAGCTACAAGCACGGGTGGCTGATGCGTGCGATCGGGCGGGGCGTGATCCGGCGAGTGTCGTCATTTTGCCAGTCACGAAAACGCATCCAGCCGATGCGGTTGCCTATGCGCAGCGGGCTGGATTTGCCGCGGTGGGCGAGAATCGGGTGCAGGAGGCCTTGGACAAAATGCCGGGCGCGCCGCAGGGTATCCGTTGGGAATTAATTGGGCACCTTCAGTCGAACAAGGCCAAGGTGGCGGTGGAAGCGTTTGATCGTATCCAAAGCGTGGACAGTGAAAAACTACTGCGCCGCATTGATACCGCTGCGGCCGCGTTGGGAAAGCGTCAGGCGGTGCTCCTGCAGGTCAATGCCGGGGATGATCCCGCCAAGTTTGGTGTCGATTGCGCCGCTGCGCCTGCGCTATTGGAGGCGGCACTGAGCTTGGGCAATGTGCAGGTGGACGGCCTCATGACCATTGCGCCACTCAGCGACGACCCTGATGTTGCTGTGCGTTGTTTTACGCGGCTGCGGGCACTGCGTGATGCGCTAACAGCTCAGTTTGGCACCAAGCTGCCCGAGCTTTCAATGGGCATGAGCGGTGACTTGGAGGCGGCCATTGCCGCTGGATCAACGATGGTGCGCGTTGGTAGTGCGTTGTTCGGCGCACGTTGACGCGGGTTCCCAAAGGTCGGCCAGGACCGAGTCGAGCAGGCGCTCGGCGGTGGCCCGGATCGCGGGGTCAGATTCCTTGCATCGACTCGGTGTTGACCGGAGTCGGGCAGAATAAGCGCGCGTTTTGCCGGTTTGGGAAAGGCTGGATGCCGGAGCGAGGGTCGGGAAACTCATATTAGGACTGTGTTTCATTATCGACCTTCATTTCGTTTGATTAAGGCTTATCGTTGCAGGTTTTTTGCCCTGAATCACAAGCTTCCTGCACGGGCGGAAAGCCCAAATGCTTACGCATTTCACGCATCAACAGGTCCAACTCGTCGGCGGCATTCTGGATTTGTTCCAGGCTTTGGGT
>JBNNDZ010000450.1:0-5950 GCA_050285865.1 Puniceicoccales bacterium | reverse complement strand
GGAGCAAATATCCTGACATGGTTCTGTTGCACGGTGGCAGCCCCAAAGGCGCAGAACTCATCGCCGCCAAATGGGCTGAAGCCCGGGGCGTGACGCAGGTCGCCTTCAAGCCTGACTGGACCAAGCACGCCAAGGCCGCGCCCTTCAAGCGCAACGACGCGATGCTGGATGTGCTCCCGGTCGGGGTCCTTGTCTTCCCCGGAACCGGTATCCAGGAAAACCTCGCCGACAAGGCCAAGAAGCTTGGCATCCCGGTCATGAAGTTCGAGAAGGGGGCGTGAGCCCCCGACTTCAATCCGGGACAGAACATTGTGGAAACGTCGAAGAGCGCTTGATATTGTAGTCTGGAGAGAGGCGTCAACAACATGTTCGACATATCGCAGCAAATGGAAGTGTTCCCGACAACGGTCGATCTCAAGCGGATCGACCCGTCTCTCAACATGCGCCGCTTCTATCGAATGAGCGTTCAGCCGGACCTGTTTGGCGGCGCATGCCTTGTGCGGGAATGGGGCCGTATCGGGTTTCGAGGGCAGATGCTAATCGAACAGCACCCGGACGCGGGGCATGCAGTGACCGCCCTATTGAAGCTCGCAGCGACGAAGAAGCGACGAGGGTACTCAGTTGCAGGGCGAAGGTTGAGCACGGCCGGAAGCTGCCAATCAGTAGCTATTGGCCCGCTGCGAAATAGCTCGCTAGCGGACCCTTGCTGCGACTATTTGGTCAACCAAGCTCCATAAGCATCGATATCAATCATTGGCACCGTGCCGCTGAACTGGAGGCGTGAGATTAGCGCGAACAGGAAGGCAGTTGCCGGTTTCGCCGCTTCAACAAGGTCGTACTCCTCCTTCCCGTCAAACAAAAAATGTCCGTGGGAGGCGACACACCCTATGTCCAACCTCCTATTAGCTTCGCCTTCTTTGAGGACCTTTTCAAATGATGTTCCCAGGGGAGGTTTCCATTCGCTCTCGAAAGTCAGAAGCCCGCCAATGATGGGAATGAGCTGTTTTGGAGGGTAGACCCCGCCAGCATGCGGGATCGGTAGGCTGGTCCGATGCAAATTTCGGACTGAAGCCACCTTATCTTGTGCGTATCTCACCAGGGCCGCATCTGCCGTCTGCTTGGCCTCAAAAACAGCGTAGACACTCTCTGCAGGAACGATGAGCTGGTCTTCGTATGTGAAAATGAAGGGCGAATACTGACGGTCAAAGATCACGACATCTATTTGATCGCTAAAGTTTCCCCGGCTATCGACGACATGAGCGCTTGCAACCTGGTATCTCTTAGGGATGTACTGTGAGAGCATATCGATCCAAATCGCTTCGCTGGCGTCCCCTTTCGTACCGGGATGCTTGAAGGACTTCCGCGCTGTCGATAGCCGATGCTGAATGTCCTCGTGCAGCGACGATAGAAGTTGTGATAGCGACCATTCAGTCATTGATAATTTTCCTTCTAAGACAGCGGAAATTTTGGTCCAAAGAAAGCGCGCCACGCTTTCAGGGCGTCTCCGTTCTTGCCTTGGCGCGCCAAGTGAATAGCGGCAGCGATGTCGCGGTTTGCCTGATCCAGAATTGTCTGGGCGCGCTTTACCATCGCCGCGTCCATTCGATCACTAACAGGAGACCCGAGCCCGGCCGGATCTGGCCAATCCTCGTGGATTCGGTCGCGCAGCGTAGCGAAGAACGCTTGGATTTCGCGATCATGTGAACCGCCCCATCCACCATGGAGACACTCCATCGCCATGACTTCGATCAGAAAGGATGGCTTGATAGGTTTTTCTCCGTGGCGGCTGTTCTGGTTCCAATACTTCACCATGCGCACCAGACCCTTCCACTCATTGCCATAGGCTTGGTGGGCCTCGACAGCCTTCTGTGCATGGATTTCGGGATTTGTTCCCATCCACTTCCCGGTTGTGTTGTTCGGGATCTCATAGTCGTCACCCTTTGCAAATGCGGGCACAGCATCCACGCTTACAACCCGATAATCTGTGTTGTCGTCGGAATCGACGACAACCCCAAAGTCCACACCCACGGAACGGCCCTGTTTTTTGACGGCGCTGCTTCCATAAACGTCAACCAGTGTATCGAAGAACGCGGTCAGTATCTTGTCGGGGTGTTTGTTTCGATAGTGTTCTTCATCTTCTCCGAGAACAAAGAAGATATCGACATCTTTCAGTGGCTTGGTTTTCGTCCAGCGAGCATAGCTTCCTGTCAAAAAACTGCGGTCAATCTGAAAGGCGGCATCCAAGTGTTCGCGCACTTCTTTCTGCCGCTTGGATGCGTTCTGTCGTTCTTTTTCGTTCAACTCCATTCGGCTTTTGAATTTCTTGAATGCATCTGTGAGTGAAATCATGATGCTTGTCTCCAATACGAGGCCGTCGCACCCAGCCCATTGTGCTCGATGGTAGATCCAAGACTTTGGCGAACCATGCCGTCGGTTGAACGGGCAGTGGTCCTATGCCAGCCCGGGACATCAGGCCGACCAGGCCTTGTGCGCAAAAGGAGGTCGTACTTGGCGCTTGCTGGCGCGACACCCGCTTTGCGAATTGCCCAACGAAGTTGGTCAGTGTCCGTCCAGAAGCTTCCATCTCCCGCTGACCAACTGTAGTTCACGTCGATGTCCCATCGTAGGATCAGGTTGTTGGTTGTCGGATCGTAGATCTCCAGAGTGATTTTCTCGAGGTCTTCGCTCTCCAGCCACGCCTTGATGCCCCGCATATTGATTTCCGTGTCATTCACGAAGTTTGTCGGGTCCATGCCACTCAGACGAATGATGTCTTTGAGGCTTTTGAGGATGTTGTCTGCCACATAGGTAACGGACTGGGTGCGGGAATACGTGATGACCGATGTCATGGTTTCAACAACCCCTCGAGATCAATTTCAAGCGCTGCACCTTGCGAACTGTTCGCGGTGTCTTGCTTCTTGGCGTCAGTTCTGTCGCGGGCCGTGATGCGCTCACCTTTCTGTTTCAGAGCTGACTGAACCCAATCGAGGTCATCGGGTTCACATGGCAGTGAAATCGACCAATCACCATTCAGCGGGTCAAACCCGAGCACTTCTTCGTTCGCGTCCGACCCATCGATCGCTTCGTCATCGTATAGACAGTAGATCCGCGTCTGCGGCCCCTCACTGCTGACGATGATTGGTGAGTTTTTGCAGGCTTTGTCCGCGATTATGCTGCTTGCAATGCCGGCGACACTGCCGAGCTCTTGTTGCGCGCCGATATTTGTCCGTGTGAGCAAGTCGCTTATGGCGGCCCATGTGGTCAAGGCATCGCGATGCGGAGAGCTCCGGAATGTTCTGCGGGTTACAGTTGCCATCACTTCCCTCGATTTGCTTTTTTGTTGGTTTGGGCTGATTTTGCGGCTGCTGCCAACTGGGATAGTGTTACCGAGCCGGGGTTCAGTGCTACCTGAGTGTTCGAAGCGAGCGCGTTTGCAACGGTTTTTCGGATCGTCCTTCCGTCAAGGCCGACGAATTCGCTGGCACATTTATCGAAGCCAGGGTCCCTGGTCAGCTTTTCTATCTCGGGATAGGTGTTGCCTAGCCCCAACAGGCACTCCCGCAATATCGTCTTGCAGGCTTCCTTTCCGGGAAGGGGTACTTCAAGCACCAGATCGCATCGTGAAACGAAGGCGTCGTCCACCGCTTCCGGATAGTTGCTGGTCGCCACAAACAGCAGGTTCTTGTGAGATTCTGCCAGCAGGTCGAGCTGAACCAAAACGGCATCCGTGGCTCGATGAATGTCGACAGGGTTTGCATCTAGGCTGAGCCTGGACCGGTCAACCGCAAGTGTTTCCACCTCATCTAGCAGCACAATCGTCGGGGCTACATTGGCAAGTTCTGAGAGGGTCTGTGCGAAAAGGTCAGAGACTGCCCGTTGCGTCTTCCCCATGGCGGAGCTCGTCAATCCATGCGCTTCCACCTCCACCAGTTGGAAGTTTCCATCCTTGAAAGCCGCTGCTGTTCGGTTGGCCAACCCTCGCGCGAGCGAAGTTTTGCCCGTCCCGGGTGCGCCAACCAGGAGGAGGACGCCATGTAGCGGCAATACGGCTCGGCTCATCTTTGGTCTCATCGTGAAATTCAGCACCGCCTGTGAGAGCAGGCGCTCCTTCATCTCGGCTTCGACGATGATTGAGTCCCAGAGCTCCTCCAGGCTGCGGTCTGGCAATGGTGTGATTTTCTGAATGCCTTTCGGCAGGTCGCCCGCAAACGGTGCGTTCATGACTACTTCCTCGCTTCTTTGCCTGTGCTGGCGCCTCTTCCAGTCAATCGGCGGTTTACAAATTTGCCTTCTTCCTGGTCGTACGTTACAATTTAGGGACAATACGCCGCGCCTTCAAGCATTTTGGTTTACAAAATATCAAGCATATGGGTAAAGTGTAAACTGCCCGCTGGGAGAACGATATGATTGGCAAGCGACTCAAAGGGGCCCGGACTGCATCCGGGCTTTCGCTCCGTGCACTTTCCGACGCCATGGAAAACAAGGTTTCTGCTCAAGCCATCGGCAAGTATGAGCGGAATGAAGACATGCCAGGATCGGGCGTGCTGCTGGCGCTTGCCCGGTCTTTGAACATTTCCGTAGACTTTCTTCTTAGCGACGACGAGCTCGAGCTGGAGGGCGTGGAATTCCGCAAGTCTGCAAGCTCGTCGGCCAAGGAGGTCGCGGCGATTGAGGCTAAGACGCTCAATATGGTCGAAAAGTATCTAGCAATTGAAAGCTTGTTAAATCTGTCCAGTCAGGACTGGGATGCCCCGCTAGAAGCCCCCTACTGGGTCGCCGACCCTCGTGATGCCGAGGATGCGGCACGTAACATGCGTGCATCCTGGCAATTGGGCCACGATCCGATCCCAATGCTTGCCGAACTTCTCGAGGAGCATGGAATCAAAGTGCTTTCGTTGGATGTCGATCGGATTGACGGGCTTGCGGCAAAGGTCCGTCGGAAAGAACATCATTCGGCTCGTGTCATTATGATCAAAAAGAAGACTTGGTCAGAGCGGAAGCGCTTCAGCCTGGCTCACGAATTGGGCCATATGGTGCTCAAGGTCGCCGAGGGTTGCGATTCAGAACGTGCTGCAAACCGATTTGCGGGTGCGTTTCTGATTCCGGCAGAAGTGCTACGGCAGGAAATCGGAGCCCGCCGAACGGACGTAAGCATCGGAGAACTAATAAGCCTGAAGGATCGATTTGGCGTCAGCATTCAGGCACTGACGTATCGATGCAAGGATTTGGAGATCATCAACCAAGCAACCTTTGCGCGCCTGTTCAAGATCTATAAGCAACGTGGTTGGCGGGATGAGCCGTTCGAAGAGCCAAATTCCATTCCTTGGGAACGAGAAGAACCGGACCGTTTTCAGAGGCTGTGTTTTCGTGCCCTCTCTGAGGGGTTGATTGGGCTGTCTCGCGCAGCGGAACTTCTCGAAATACGAGTAAAAGAACTGGAAGAACGGTTGGACCACATGACATAGTGCCGATGTGCAAGTCCTTGTTTCTGATACCTCCGTCCTGATTGACATCGAACGAGCCTCGCTGACCGCGAGGCTCTTTGATCTCCCCTATGAATTTGTTGTTCCAGACCTGCTTTATGAGGCAGAACTCTTAGACTGGATGGGCTCTAATTTACTCGATCTCGGACTGAAAGTCGAACAGCTCACGCCACAAGAAGTCGCACGTGCAACAGAGTTGAAGCGGACGAAAGCGATGTTGTCGACGCCAGATGTTTTTGCATTCTGTCTGGCGGCGGAAAGGGACTGGGTGCTCCTTACCGGGGACGGTGCGCTAAGAGCTGAAGCCGAACGCCAAAGTCTCACCATGCGTAAGCGGCGGCGCCGCCTCACCTGCTTTCAGCTTGACGGCTTGAAGTTCCAGGGCAGCAGATCGTCGATCCTTGCTTGTGGATGACCGGCGGCCACGGCCTCCAAGGTTGCCTTTAGGTAGGCAAAGGGCTCGATGC
>JBNNDZ010000449.1:0-14869 GCA_050285865.1 Puniceicoccales bacterium | reverse complement strand
AACCCCGGCGTAATTTACCTTGAGCGGCAGGAACGAGCTTTGTCCGCCGAAAACCTTACGGCCAACCACGCGCTTAGCGTATTGCACCGGAATCTTACGGACAGCCTGCGTCACCGAAACAATCGCAGCGATCACCGCGACGAGGAACACCATCATCGCAACAAACTGAGCCGGGTTGATCCGGATAGCGGCACCAGCTGGAGCAAAGAGGCCATCAATGGCGAACTTCACCGCCTTGGGCAGGTCTGCCAAAATACCAATCGTAATGAGCAAGGAAATACCGTTACCGATACCACGCTGCGTGATCTGCTCACCAATCCACATCAGCAGGACTGTGCCCGCGGTCAGGTAGATCGTCGAAGTGATCATGAACCAAGTCGGATCAATCAGAACAATCTGCCCGTAAGTATCGGCATCGAAGCCGGGGAAGAAACTGCCCGGATTTTGCAGCAGTGTCAGGTTGAGCAGAACGGATTGCACCAGCGCAATCGCGATCGTCAAATAGCGCGTATACTGCGTAATTTTCTGACGTCCGATTTCGCCTTCCTGCTGGAGTCGCGCGAGTGCGGGAACAACGGCTCCCATCAACTGCAGAATAATCGACGCGCTGATGTACGGCATAATGCCGAGCGCAAAGACCGCGCAATTGAGCAGCGCGCCCCCGGTGAACATATTATAGAGCCCGAAGAGACCACTGTCTGCCGCCTGACTGAAATAATCCTGGAGCGGACGCGGGTCCACACCGGGCAGCGGAATGTTCGCCCCAACGCGAGCGATGAAGATCATGCCCAGCGTAAAGAGGATACGGGCCCGGAGTTCCGGGATTTTAAAGCAGTTGACGAATGCGTTGAACATCAGGAGTGGGTTTCGGAAATGAAAAAGGAGAAGGCAGAAGGTAGATGGCAGAAGTGTCGAGATTGAATAATCGCGGTGCGAATACAAAGATCATCACTGAAGGGCTTGAGTTCCCTCGCAATTGACCTTCATCTCCCTTCTGTCGTCTCCCTTCTGCCTTCTCCCGGAATCAAATAAACTTATTCGGCGGTTTCCTGCGCCGCCTCCTTCGTTTCACCCAAAACGATGACCTTGCCGCCAGCGGCTTCGATCTTGCTTTGGGCCGCACCGAAGAACTTGTCTGCCGACACGGTGAGCGCACGGGAGATTTCGCCGTCGCCGAGGATCTTGATCTTCTTCGCGCGGACACGAACCAGACCAGCCTTGACGAGGGTTTCCTTCGTCACCTCGTCGCCCTCAACGCGCTCGAGGTCCATCAGGTTAACGATGGCGTAGTCGTTGCGGAACTTGTGATTGTTGAAACCACGGTGCGGCAGTCGACGGTAGAGCGGAATGTGACCCGACTCAAAACCAATGCGGATGCTGCCGCCACTGCGGGCCTTTTGACCCTTTTGACCGTGGCTGGAGGTTTTACCACGACCCGAGCCTTCGCCGATACCGACGCGCTTGCGGCGGCTGCGTGCGCCCGGGACGTTTTTCAGATTATGAAGTTTCATGATGTACTTTCCGGAATCCCGCGCACGGGATTCACTGGTTCAATCAAAGGTTAAACGAGGGATGCCGCCGGAGCCGTTTCGGTTTCCTTGGCCTTCAAGCGGTGGATTTCTTCCGAGGAACGCAGCTGACGCAGCGCTTCTATGGTCGCGTTGACCATGGCAAACGGCGTGTTGGAGCCGAGCGACTTCGACAGGACGTTGTGGATACCAACAGCTTCGAGGACTGCGCGAACACCGCCACCGGCGATGACACCCGTTCCGTCCGTTGCTGGGCGAAGCAGTACGCGGCCACCATCCTTGACGCCAACGGCCTCATGCGGAATGGTTGTGCCACGCAGGCGCATCTCTTCCATGTTGGCGCGGGCGCGTTCGGTGCCCTTGCGAATGGCTTCGGGAACTTCCTTGGCCTTGCCGTAGCCGAGACCAACCTTGCCCTTGCCATCGCCACACACCACGAGTGCAGCGAAGCTGAAACGGCGTCCGCCCTTCACAACCTTCGCGCAGCGGTTGATGTGCACGACCTTTTCAATGTATTCCGGCGCGTCCGGATC
Organism: Puniceicoccales bacterium; assembly: GCA_050285865.1. Lineage (GTDB taxonomy): Bacteria > Verrucomicrobiota > Verrucomicrobiia > Opitutales > Cerasicoccaceae > Cerasicoccus. Next base: position 12,807 of record JBNNDZ010000449.1, on the reverse strand, counting down.
CTGCTGCTGACGATTCTGCTCGTTGCGATCGCGACGGCCACGGCCGCCGCCCTGACGTCCACCGCCTTGACGGCCTCCGCCTTGATTTCCGCCACCCTGGCGGTTCTGATTATTAGGAAAATTACCCATATTCAAAGTTCTCCGTTAGAAGTTGAGGCCGGCTTCACGAGCAGCGTCGGCGAAAGCCTTGACGCAACCATGGTAACGACGGCCAGCGCGGTCGAATACGACCTTCTCTACGCCGTTGGACTTCGCGCGCTCGCCGATGAGCTTCCCGATGGCAGTTGCGCCTTCGAGGTTCGGCTTGAGCTTCTGGTCGCGCACGTCTTTGCCCAGAGTCGATGCCGACACGATGGTCTTCTGATCGACGTCGTTGATGCACTGGGCATGGATGTGCTGATTGGTGAAAGTAACGACGAGGCGTGGACGCTCGACGGTGCCAGTCGCCTTCTTGCGGATGCGCCAACGGCGCTTCTGGCGATTGATGACTAATTTTTGTGCAAGTTTCATGCTGCGTTTCTCCAGCTAAATAATTGAATGAATTTATCCGATTGAACGGGACGTTCCTTAACCGGTCTTCTTACCTTCCTTGCGGCGGACGTAGCGACCAACGATCTTGACGCCCTTGCCCTTGTAGGGCTCCACCGGATAGTAGCTGAAGATATCAGCGGTGACCTGGCCAACCATGTGCTTGTCGCAACCTTCAACGTCGAGCTTCGTTCCGCTCTTGTCGACAGTCACCGTAACACCGGCTGGAATCGGATACTTAATCGCGTGCGAGTAACCGAGTGCGAGGTCGAGGATGTTGCCCTGGAGATTCGCCTTGAAACCGACACCTTCGATTTCCAGCTGCTTCTTGTAAGGCTCGGTCACACCAATGACCATACCGTTGATGATCGAACGCGCGGTGCCCCACATGGCCTTGGCCTTACGGGAGTTGTCCGCGGGAGTGACAACGACTTCGTTGTCCTTCACTTCGATCTTCACGCACTGGTCGAAGGTCTTCGAAAGTTTGCCCTTGGGGCCTTCGATGTTGATCGTCTGGCCGCTGACGGCGACCTTGACCTTGTCGAGGACGGGAACGGGAAGTTTACCAATTCTGCTCATCGTATTGCTCTCCTTATATGGGGCTTACCAGACCTTGCAGATCACCTCGCCGCCAACCTTGGCGCGGCGGGCGTCGCGATCCTTGAGGATGCCCTTGGATGTGGTGAGGATGGAGATGCCGAGGCCGCCAAGCACCTTGGGAATGTCCTCATAGCCGGAATACAGGCGGCGGCCCGGCTTGCTGAAGCGCTCAATACCAACGATGGCCGGTTGGCCGTCGACGTATTTCAACGCGATGTCGATGAATTTGTGACCGGGTCCTTCCTCGCGGATGCCGTAATCCTGTACGTAACCTTCATCCTTGAGGATGCTGGCTACGCCCGCCTTCAGCTTGGAATAACGGGTGGTGCAGGATTCCTGGCCAGCAATGCTGGCGTTACGCAGAAGCGTGAGGAAATCACCTATAGTATCGTGGGATGCCATGACTTGTAGGTTTGTTGTTAGTTAAAAAATTAAAGATCTAAAATTAAAGCTCATACAGATGGGAGAAAAATCGAAGGTAAAAAGAAAAAAACAGAAGTCTGACGTCTTTAATCTTTTTCCTTTAATTTTTAATCTCCCTTACCAAGACGACTTCGTGACGCCTGGGATGTGGCCGTTGAGCGCGAGTTCGCGGAACGTAATACGGCTCAGGCCATACTTGCGGATGTGTGCGCGGGGACGACCCGTGACGCGGCAGCGATTGCGGACGCGGACCGGGGACGAATTGCGCGGGAGCAGCGCCAGCTTACGCTGGGCGGCGAAGAACTCCTCGTCAGGAGTTTCGGGATTGGCGATGAGTGCCTTGAGCTCAGCACGCTTGGCGGCATACTTCTCCACCATGCGTTCACGCTTCTTGTTGCGGGCGATTGCGCTTTTCTTAGCCATATAAAGATGAGTTCGACAGTTTTCAGTTTACCAGTTTTCGGTTTCGTCGTGGTGATTTAATTGAAAAATGACAAATGAAAACTGACCAATGATAATTTGTTAGGCAGCCTGCGTTTCTTCAGGCTTCGGAGTGGTTGGCTTACGGAAGGGCATGCCCATGAGCTGAAGCAGGTCACGGCCTTCGTCGTCGGAATCAGCGGAGGTGACGATAGTAACGTCCATACCGATGGATTCACGGCCGCCGGTGTCGGCGTTGATTTCCGGGAAAATGGTGCTGTCGGTGATACCGAGGGTGTAGTTGCCCTGTCCGTCGAGCTTGCGCGAGACACCGCGGAAGTCACGGATGTTCGGCAGCGACACTGCGAGGAGGCGGAAAAGGAAGTCATACATGCGCGCGCCGCGCAGGGTGACCTTCACACCAATCGGCATGCCTTCACGAAGTTTGAAGTTCGACACGCTCTTGCTGGCCTTCGTCATGATGGCCTGCTGACCGGCGATGGTCGAAATTTCCTTTTGTACTTCAGCGGCCCAGTTCTTGTCCTTGGTCGCGTTGAAGCCGGAGTTGATGACCACCTTGGTGATCTTGGGCACTTGGTGCGCATTGTCGTAGCCGCGAGTCTTCTTCAACTCGGGGACAACAACTTCGTTGTAGTGCTTCTTAAGGTATGGAATTTCTTGGCTCATTGGTTTTACGCCTGGAGATTTCCGGCCCCCAGGTCTTGGCTAAGTTTAAATTGGATTTAGGCAGACTTCTTGTCGAAGCGTTCGGCCAGCATTACATTGGAGTAATGCAGCGTGCCTTCACGCTCGATGATGGCACCCTCAGGATTGTCCTGGGTCGCCTTCTGGTGTTTCTTGATCATATTGACGCCTTCGACGATCACGCGCTCTTTTTCGCGCAGGACCTGCAGCACCTTGCCGCGCTGGCCCTTGTGCGAACCCGCGATCACAACGACTTCGTCTCCACGTTTGATTTTGAATTTCATTTTTTGAAAAGTCCTTAGTTGTTTCGTCCTTAGTCCTTAGTAGCAGTGATAAGTCAAAAGACTAAGCACTAAGGACTATGGATTCCCTGACTTCGTTAGAGAACCTCCGGCGCTAACGAAATGATCTTCATGAACTTCTTGGAACGAAGCTCACGGGCGACCGGCCCAAAAATACGGGTGCCGCGCGGGTTCATGTTGCCGTCGAGGACAACACAAGCGTTCTTGTCGAAACGAAGGTAGCTGCCATCGTTGCGGCGGATCGGCGCTTTGGTGCGCACGACGACGGCCTTGACGACCGTGCCCTTTTTAACGGACGCGTCAGGAGTGCTCTCCTTAACGGTCGCGACGATGATATCGCCCACCGAGGCGGTTACCTTGGCTTGGCCAAGGCGCCGAATCATGAGCACTTCCTTTGCGCCCGTGTTATCGGCTACTTCTAATCTGCTTTCCGGCTGAATCATTTGGAACGGGTTCCGTTTAATGGTTAAAGCGGCTTCCGCTTAGCATCGTCGGCGACTAGCCGACGATCGGGGCCTTTTCTAAAATCTTCACGACGCGCCAGCGCTTGAGCTTGCTCAGCGGGCGGGTTTCCATGATCTCCACCTTGTCGCCCTCGGCGCACTCGTTGTTCTCGTCATGGGCGTGAACAACCGTCTTGCGCTTAATTTCCTTCTTATAGAGGGGGTGTGGGATCTTGTAAAAGAACGTCACCTTGATGGACTTGTCGCCCGTGCGGCTAGTCACCACGCCAACGAGGTCCTTACGTTGGCTCGTGCGATCCTGGGTCTGTGTTTGAGTATCGGACATTGCGGTAAAAATGTGATTTGGTTCTTGGTTCTTCGTTCCTGGTTGGTGGTGGTTAAAACTAAGAACCAAGAACTAAGCACTAAAGCACGTTAGGCCGAGGCGGCCTCCTTTTGCTTGAGAATGGTCTGAATGCGCGCGATTTCGCGACGGATGATGCGCAGTTGGGAAGGGTTTTCCACTTGGCCGACTTGCTTGCGCACACGAAGGTTTACGAGCTCTTCGCGGGATTCGCGGAGCTTCTTGTTCAATTCCTCGGGGGAAAGTTCACGGATGTCTTTTGCTTTCATGACGACTGTCAGTTCCTGGTGTTTTGGTTCTTGGTTCTTAGTTGGATTCGTTGGAAGGGATCCAAGAACCAAGCACTAAGCACCAAAGCACAGATAAAATTAGTATTGTTCGAGTTCTTCGCGGCTGACAAAGCGGCAGGGGAACGGCAGCTTGCCGTCGGCGCGGCGCATGGCCTCACGCGCTGCTTGCGAACCGGAACCAGCAACTTCGAAGAGCATGGTGCCGGGCTTGACGATTGCGCACCAGTACTCAACCGGGCCCTTACCTTTACCCTGACGGGTTTCCTGAGGCTTCTTGGTTACCGGCTTGTGCGGGAATACGCGGATCCAAACTTTACCACGACGCTTGAGGTAGCGGTTGATCGCAACACGAGCGGCTTCGAGCTGGGCGGCAGTCAAACGACCGCGGCCAAGTGCCTGCAATCCGAACTCACCGAAAGCGAGCGTGTCGCAGCCCTTGGCGCGTCCACGGATACGGCCCTTGTGCACCTTGCGGTACTTGGTCTTGGAGGGAAGGAGTTTAGCCATTTTAAATAAAAATTTGGTGTTTTGGTTCTTGGTTCTTCGTTCTTGGTTGGACGCGGTTCGCGAGGAACCAAGCACCAAGAACTAAGCACTAAAGCACATCTTACAGACCTTCTTCTGGATCGGTGTTACAGATCCAGCACTTGATGCCGATGATGCCGTAAACGGTGCGGGCTTCAGCAAAGCCGTAATCGATGTTTTCGCGGAGGGTGTGCAAGGGCACACGGCCCTGGCGTTGTTGCTCGGTGCGGGCGATTTCAGCACCACCGAGACGGCCGGAGCACTGAATACGGATGCCGTCGGCACCCATTTGAATGGTCGTTTGCACAGCCTTCTTCATCGCACGGCGGAACGAAATGCGGCGCTCCAGCTGAAGGGCGACGTTTTCGGCAACGATTTGCGCAACCACGTCGGGCTTCTTCACCTCGGCAATGTCGAGCAGCACTTCGCGGTCGATCATCTTGGTCAGGTCAGCCTTGAGCTTGTCGAGCTCGGCACCCTTACGGCCGATTACGATACCCGGGCGAGCCGTGTAAATCTTGACGCGGACACGTTGACCAGCGCGCTCGATGTAAATCTTCGGCACGGAGGCAAAGCGCAGGCGCTCGTTGAGGAACTTACGAATCTTGTTGTCCTCCTCGATGTAGGCGGGGAACTGCTTTTTGTTGGCGAACCAACGGCTGTCCCAGTCACGACGGACTGCGAGGCGGAAGCCTTTAGGATTTACTTTCTGACCCATATTGGAATTTGCGTAAAAGGTTTAGCTGGCGGCGGGTTCCTTCACCTCGTCGGTGAGGATGATGCGGATGTGGCTGGTGCGCTTGCGGATGGGGTGAGCCGAACCACGGGCGACCGGTTGGAAACGACGAAATACAGGGCCCTGCTCCACGAGCGCGCTCTTGATGACGAGGTCGTCGGAGGACAAGTTGTGGTTGTTCTCCGCGTTGGCGATCGCACTGGCGAGCGTCTTGGAGATCAGGCGCGCGGACTTGCGCGGGATGAACTTGAGCAGGTCCATCGCGTCATTGGCCGGAAGGCCTTGGATTTCGCGAGCAACTTCGCGGACTTTTTTGTCCGACATGCGCGCGTGTTTGGTGAGGGCCGAAACTTCCATGATGTCTAATCGGTTAGGAAAACTGAACGGTTTTAATGCGGGCCAGGTCGCCGAAGGTAATCTTGCTTCCAGGCTGGAGGTTAATAATGAGGCCAGCGGAGCGGTCGGCTTCCACGGCAACTAAAATGATGGAGCCGATAGTGGCGTCCTGGCGGGTGATTTCACACAGCATCCCGACGCGGAAACCTTGATCCAGGCCGTTGTCGAGAATGACGATGTCGGCGGCCTTGTTTTCAGTGACTCCGAAAACAACGGCTTGGCCGGATGGATAAATGCTGGTCATCGCAAACTCTGGCGTTTCCGCGCGCTTGGCGGCGGCACTGCGCAAAATGGCGATTTCCGAGGGCGATAGTTCGCTGGCGGTAACGACTTCTTCCTTGGGCGTCGCGGTGGACGCTGCTGGTTTAGCCGCTTGAGCCGGCATTTCCTCCTCGACCTCAATCTCCGCCCACTTGCCCTCAAAGTCCGGCGCGATGAAGCGCACGTCGAAGCGGGCAGTATCCGCATGCAACAACCCGCCGGCAAGAAGGCCGGATGCGAGGAGTGCGTGCTGGATGAGGCGGATCATGGGAAAGAGGAAAGTCAGTGGGTTACTTCTTGGTGGACGGCTGGTGACCCTTGAAGGTGCGCGTCGGTGAGAATTCACCCAGCTTGTGACCAACCATGTTTTCAGTCACGTAGACGGGCATGAAGCCCTTGCCATTGTGAACCGAAAGGTTGAGGCCAACAAATTCCGGAGTGATCGTCGAGCGGCGCGACCAGGTCTTGATGGGCTTGTTGGAGCCAGCGGCTTGCGCAGCTTCAACCTTGTCCATCAGCTTCGGGTCAACGATGAAGCCTTTTTTAATCGAACGTGCCATGTGTAAATAATTCTAAATTAGGAATTCAAATGAGAAAAGGCGCTTACTTCTTCTTCACCTTGCGGCCATTGCGGCGAACCACGATGAGTGCATTGGAAGTCTTGGACTTCTTGCGGGTCGGGTAGCCTTTCGCGAGTTGACCCCATGGGGACATCGGGTGCTGGCGACCACCACCGGACTTCGAACGACCTTCACCACCACCATTTGGGTGATCGACCGGGTTCATTGCCATACCGCGGACCTTCGGGCGACGGCCCTTCCAGCGATTGCGGCCGGCCTTGCCGATGACTTCGTCACCGTGCTCTTCGTTGCCGACGCGGCCAATAGTGGCGCGGCAGTTGGCGTGCACCTTGCGGATTTCGCCAGAAGGCATTTTCAAGGTCGCGTAGTCACCTTCGATCGAGATGAGTTGTGCGGACTGACCAGCGCTGCGGGCGATGCGAGCACCCTGCCCTGGCTGCATTTCGATCGCATGAACGAATGTCGCGGGCGGAATGTTGCGCAGTTGCAGGCAAAGACCAGGTGTGAATTCTTCAACCTTTTGGTTGGTCGAGAGAATCTTGTCGCCAGCCTTCATGCCGCGGCATGCCAGGACGTAACGCAGCTCACCGTCTTCGTATTGCACGAGGGCGATGTTGGCCGAACGGTTTGGATCGTATTCGATCTGCTTAACCTCGGCAACCATCTCCAGCTTCTCGCGCTTGAAGTCGATCAGACGGTAGAGGCGCTTGTGGCCACCGCCGCGGTGACGCGAAGTGATGCGGCCGTAGCAGTTGCGTCCCTTTGGATTGTGCAGGGACTGCGTGAGGTGTTTGACCGGATTGTTCGGCGCGACCTCCTGCTTGTTCTGAATGCGGAACCGCAGGCTTGGAGTGGTCGGTTTGTTGGGAACGAGTGCCATTGCTCTTCTAAGCTCCTAAATAGTTATGCAAGGTCGATGCTTTCGCCTTCGGCGAGCGTCACGATTGCTTTTTTAAACGCTGCGGTGCGGCCAGAACGACCACGAACCATGCGATTGCGCTTCGTCTTCGAGCGCTGATTCAGAATGTTGACGCGCACGACCTTGACGTCGAAAAGCTTTTCGACGGCGGAGGCGACTTCGCGGCGGTTGACGGTCGGGAACACTTCAAAGGTATACTTATTGTTGTTCGCCGCGAGTTCCGCTGCCTTTTCGGTGACGCGGTACTCCTTGATAATGGTGTCGGGTGAAAACATGGTTTCGCCTAAGTTGAAAATATCGGGTTACTGCGCGTCGCCGGTGCGGGCGAGGACTTGTTCAATGCCCTTCTCGCTGATGACTACGTTGTCGTAACGAACGAGGTCCCAGGCGGTGAGGGTTGCGGAATCGGTGATGGCCACACGGTCAATGTTACGTGCGGAGAGAGCGGCGTTGTCCTGGATCGTCTGATCAACGATCAGCACCTTGCCCTCGGGCTTGATGTTGTTCAGGATCGCGGCGAAGGCCTTGGTCTTCGGGGCGTCCAACTCGAACTTTTCGATGACGGACAACTCACCTTCGCTAGCCTTGTCAAACAGGGCGCGGCGGAATGCGAGAGTCTTCACCTTCTTGTTAGTGTGCTTGGTCCAGTCGCGGAGCTTCGGGCCGTGAGCAACACCGCCACCGACGTAGATCGGAGCCTGGCGGTCGCCATGACGGGCGTTACCGGTGCCCTTCTGGCGATAAACCTTTTTGCCGGAGCCAGCAACCTCAGCGCGGGTCTTTGCTTTCGCATTGCCCTGACGCTGGTTCGACTGGTAGGCGACGACCACATCCTTCAACGCTTGCAGGCCCTTATCGCCTTCGAACGTCGGGATGGCGAATTCCTTCTCCGTGCTGGAGGAGCCGTCCGCTGTAAATACTTTGAGCTTCATTTTCGTGTCCTCAGGAAATTTGGGTTAGCTGGCCTGACGCTTCTTTTTGACTGCGGTGCGCACGTAAACCGTGCCGCCGTTTGCGCCGTGAATGCTGCCTTTGATCAGGATCAAGTTCTTGTCTTCGATCACCTTGACAACCGTAAGGTTCTGGGTGGTGCGGCGGACGTGACCGTCGTGACCGGGCATCTTCTTGCCCTTCCAGACTTCGCCCGGCCATTGGCACTGACCGTAAGAACCACCGCGGCGGTGCATCATCGAACCGTGAGAGGCAGGGCTACCGGCAAAATTCCAGCGCTTCATAACGCCCTGGAAGCCTTTACCTTTCGTCGTGCCGATGACATCGACGCGTTGGCCTTCCTCGAACTTGGCGACGGTGAGCACATCGCCCACGTTGTATTCGCCTTCGTGATCACCGGTGCGGAACTCGCGCAGGTGATGAACCGGCTCGACCTTCGCCTTAGCGAAATGGCCCTGGAGTGGCTTGGAGGTGCGGTGCTCTTTTTGAGCGCCGTAACCGATTTGCACGGCTTCGTAGCCATCCTTGTCGGATGACTTAACTTGAACGACCGGGCATGGACCTGCTTGCACGACGGTGACCGGAACCAGCTGGTTGGAACCGTCGTAAATCTGGGTCATCCCAATTTTCTTACCAATTAGGGTAAAGCTCATAAGGTCAGAGGCAGGTGGAAAGTTGGCCGTTGTTGGCCGTCCCTCCGTTTTCGAGAGACCTGCGTGAAGGTTAAAACTGTAAGTTAGTTACTTTGAATCGTTTCTAAACGGATTAGGAAACAATCAGTTAAAATTTATTTTGCAATTAAACAGTGATGTTAATGTCAACACCAGCAGGGAGGTTGAGCTTCTTCAGCTCGTCCACGGTTTGCGCGGTTGGCTCGAGGATGTCGATCAGGCGCTTGTGCGTGCGCAGCTCGAACTGGTCCATCGACTTTTTGTCGACGTGCGGCGAACGGTTAACCGTGACCTTTTCGATGCGGGTGGGCATGGGTACGGGACCACTGACGCGGGCGCCGGAGCGCTTCGCGGTGTCCACAATGTCCGCCGCCGACTGATCGATAATGCGATAGTCGTAACCGCGGAGTTTGATGCGAATTTTAGGACCTGCCATGATATGAAAAACTTAGAGGATAGATAAACTGGTTTAGGAACGAGCGGGCTTGTAGCCGGAGCCTTCCACGATTTGCTTGAGAACACTGCCGGGAACCTGCTCGAAGCAGAGCGGCGTCATACTGTAATTGGCGCGGCCCTTGGAGAGCGAACGCACGTCGGTAGCGTAGCCAAACATCGTTTCCAGGGGCACCTTAGCCGAGATGACAGCGAGGCCGGTCTTGGACTCAATGCCCTGGATCTGGCCACGGCGACGGTTGATGTCGCCCACGATGTCGCCCTGGTATTCGTCGGGCACGGTGACTTCCACGTCCATGATGGGCTCCATCAGGATTGGACCCGCCTTGTCCATCGCGTCGCGGAAGGCGAAAATACCCGCCATCTTGAACGCCATTTCGGACGAGTCGACTTCGTGGAATGAACCGTCGATGATGCGCACCTTCCAGTCGACAACAGGATAACCTGCGATCGTGCCGGATTGGGATGCTTCCTTCACGCCGTCGCTAAACGGCTTGATAAATTCTTTCGGAATCGCGCCGCCGACAACTTCGTTGACGACTTCGATACCCTTGCCCGATTCCTGCGGCTCCATCTTGATGACGCCGTGGCCGTATTGGCCCTTACCACCGGACTGACGAACGAACTTGCCCTCGCCGTCTGCGGCTTGGGTGATCGTTTCGCGGTAGGAAATCTGCGGCTTGCCTGCTTCAGCTTCCACCTTGAACTCGCGGAACAAACGGTCGCGAATAATTTCAAGGTGCAGCTCGCCCATACCGGAGATGATGGTCTGGCCGGTTTCCTCGTTGGAAGATACCTTGAAAGTCGGGTCTTCGTCGGAGAGGCGCTGCAGGCCCATAGAAAGCTTTTCTTGGTCGGCCTTGGTATTCGGCTCGATGGACATCGAGATAACCGGGTCCGGGAACGACGGTGGCTCCAGGCGGACTGGGCTCGACTTGTCGCAAAGCGTGTCACCGGTGATGACTTCTTTTGCGCCAACCAGCGCACAGATGTCGCCGGAGTGAGCCTGCTCGATGTCTTCCCGTGCATCCGCCTTCAGGATCATGAGACGCGAGATGCGCTCATTCTTGCGGGTGCGTGGGTTGTAAAGTTGGTCGCCCTTCTTGAGCGTGCCACGATAAACGCGGAAAAACACCAGACGGCCAACAAACGGATCGTTCATCAGCTTGAATGCAAGGCCGCATACATTGCCGGAATCATCAGCGCGAATCGGGTCGATTTCCTTATCGCCATCTTCGTCGTGCGCGGGCATCGGCTTGACGTCCAACGGGCTCGGCAAGTAGTCAACAACGGCATCCATCAGCATCTGCACGCCCTTGTTCTTAAAGGCGGAGCCGGGGATGACCGCAATGAACTGCAAGCTCATCGTCGCCTTGCGGATCGCTTGGCGCAGGTCGTTGGTTTCGATGCTTTCGCCGCCGAGGTATTTTTCGGCCAACTGGTCATCAAAGTCACAAAGTGCCTCGATCAGGCTTTCGCGATGCGCTTCGGCCTGCTCGACTTCTTCGGCCGGAATTTCCTGCCAGTCGAACGCAACGCCAGAAGTGTCGCTCTTGTCGTAAACGGCCGCCTTCATGCGGACCAGGTCGATCAAACCGCTCAACTGATCCTCCGCACCGATGGGCAGATAGATCGGGTGAGCGTTCCCACCGAGCTTTTCACGAATCGAGTCAACCGCCGCAAAAAAGTCGGCCCCCGTCCGGTCCATCTTGTTGATGAACGCAATGCGGGGGACGTGGTATTTGTCCATTTGACGCCAAACGGTCTCGGACTGCGGCTGCACACCTGCGACGGCGCAAAAGACGCCGACCGCGCCATCGAGGACGCGAAGGGAACGCTCGACTTCTGCGGTGAAGTCCACGTGCCCGGGCGTATCAATGATATTGATGCGGTGTTCCGTGCCGCTGTAAGGACCGTCTTTGGTGGTCCAGTTACAGGAGATGGCAGCGGAGGTGATCGTGATACCACGTTCGCGCTCCTGCTCCATCCAGTCCGTCACGGCTGTGCCATCATGCACTTCGCCGAGCTTGTGGACTACGCCGGAATAAAAAAGAATCCGCTCAGTGGTCGTCGTCTTGCCCGCATCAATGTGCGCGGCGATCCCGATGTTGCGCGTATGCTCCAGCGGGTACTTCCGATCGGAAGCATTCGCAGGGGACAACTGGAGCGTGGCGGACATGGGTTGAACTGGTCAAAAAACGACGGTTGAGGGTTAAACAAAAAAGGAATTACCAGCGCAGGTGCGCGAAGGCGCGGTTTGCCTGCGCCATCTTATGGGTTTCTTCCTTCTTCTTCACAACGCCACCGGTGTTGTTGTAGGCGTCGATAATTTCCTGTGCGAGGGCTTCGCCCATCGGGACACCCTTACGCTTCTTGGCCGCATCGACCATCCAGCGGAAAGCGAGGCTTTGCTGACGCTCGTAAGTGATCTCGACCGGAACCTGGTAAGTAGCACCACCAACGCGGCGGCTCTTCACCTCAAGCTTCGGGCGGGCATTTTCCAGTGCGCCGAGAAGCAGGTCGATCGGGTCGCCCTTTTCGAGCTTCTCCGAGACACGCTCAAATGCGCCATAAACGATGCGCTCAGCGACGGACTTCTTACCGCGCTGCATGACGAGATTGATCAGACCCGCAACGAGCTGGCTCTGATAGCGGGGATCTGCGGGGACATCCCGCTTGTGTGCTCTACGACGACGTGACATGACGTTAAAAAGTTACTTTTTAGCTTCCTTAGGGCGCTTGACACCATACTTGGAGCGGCTGCGACGGCGTTTTTCGACACCCTGGCAGTCCAGCGTGCCACGAACAATGTGGTAACGAACACCGGGAAGGTCCTTTACGCGACCACCACGGACAAGCACAACGCTGTGCTCCTGAAGGCTGTGACCCTCGTCCGGAATGTAGGCGATGACTTCATACCCGTTAGTCAGGCGCACCTTGGCGACCTTACGGATAGCGGAGTTCGGTTTCTTCGGGGTGCGGGTCATGACCTGCACGCATACGCCACGACGAAACGGGTTGCTGGCCATGGCCGGCGATTTCGACTTGGCTTTCTGCAGAACGCGTGGGTTCCGGACGAGCTGATTGATTGTAGGCATTGAAAAAGAGGGTTTTCCGGTAAAAGAAAAGGCCCGCCGCGCCAAAACACAAGATGTGCCTGAACCAAGCGGGTTTCAGGGAAAGGGGGCGAGACTACGCTTCACATGCTTCAATGCAAGCGCTTTTTTTGAAAATCTTAT
>JBNNDZ010000448.1:0-2839 GCA_050285865.1 Puniceicoccales bacterium | reverse complement strand
ATACAGGTCCACTAACCGCATTGCCACCATCAAACTCATATGTGTATTGAGTTGCAGACGATGTCAATTCAAAAGTTTGTTCATTTAACCAAGTACTACCATTTAATGAATAAGATACTTTTACTTTAACATCATTCGTACCGACTCTCAATCACCCGTCGTCAGCTACGCCACCGCATATCCCATTGCGCTGATCATGATGACCGTCTTTGCCAAAATCCTCGTACAAGCACTGGGCGGTTAGCGAAGCCCCGCAATCACCCACCAATCGCGTACTCAACGGTCACGACCAGTTTAACGACCTTGTCGATCGTTTCGGTGTCGTAAACGCCCCAACTGGCAGTCTCGGTGGAATTCTTCTTCGTGATTTGAATCACGCCTTGCCGGGCGGCCGTTAACTCGCCGAGCTTCTCGCCGGAGCTCTCCGCCATCAGGCGTGCGCGGTCGCGGCCATTTGCCGTAGCTTCCTTGACCAACTCCAATTTAATTCCTTCAAGTTCACTGACGAAAAATTCCGGCCCACCCACGGAGATATTGATACCGTCAGCGTTGAGATCAAATAAGGCGCGGCCCAGCGTTTCCAACCCTGCTACATTCTGCGTGTTTATGCGTAGACTGCGAGTGGACTGATAAAAATCGATGCGGTTGGTTTTCTTCCCCTGATCGTTCAATTCCGCAACGCCATGCACCGATGAAGGCAACTCGATGACCTCGAATTCACCCCCCAGGATTTCCACCGCGAGCGCCCGCACCGCATCCAGGGATTCGCCCGCCCGCGTGTAAGCTTGGGCGTTTGTTTCACCAGTCGTCGTGACCGATGCCGTGACGCTGCCCGCATCCGCTTTCACCGCTTTCTCCGCATAGCCCTTCACCACGATTGGCTCGGCGTGCCGCACCGTGACCCACGGCTTGGCGATGATAACGGAGGCCGCAATTACAGCGACGACGGCGGAAAAACAGATCAATAAAGTTCGCACATTTCAACAGACTCACCAGCACCCCGAACGTTCAAACTTTGCGAAACAAAGTTTTTGCTTTGCAAAGCAGAGTTGATGCGATCACCTACCTGAATAGTTGCTTGCGCGACGTGGGCGGCTTGCCTGGAGGCTGCGCCCTACCCGGTGGTAAAGCGCGAAGCCATGCGGGTCGCCGAAACCATGCGCGTTGCCGAATCCATGTCCTGCTTAGCGCAGGGACATGAGGAACTGGGCGTTGGTCTGCGTTTTCTTGACGCGCTGAATGAGCATTTCCATCGCTTCGACGGAGCCGACTCCCTTCATGGCGCGGCGCAGGCCGTAGACCTTCTGCATTTCGTCCGGGTGGTAGAGGAGCTCTTCCTTTCGCGTGCCGCTTTTCTCGAAGGAAAGTGCCGGGAAGACACGCTTGTTCGAGAGCTCGCGGTCGAGGTGGAGCTCCATGTTGCCAGTGCCCTTGAATTCCTCGAAAATAACTTCGTCCATCTTACTGCCGGTTTCAACGAGCGCCGTACCAAGAATCGTCAGGCTGCCGCCGTCCTCGATGTTTCGTGCGGACCCGAAAAAGCGCTTCGGCTTCTGCAAGGCGCTGGCTTCCACGCCACCCGAGAGGATCTTTCCACTGCTGGGCATCGTGGTGTTGTAGGCGCGCGCAAGGCGGGTAATCGAGTCCAGCAGGATGATGACATCCTGCCCGGCTTCAACCATGCGGCGCGACTTCTCGCAGACCATCTCTGCGGCATGCACATGGCTTTCCGCCGACTCATCAAAGGTCGAGGCAATGACTTCAGCACCCTTCACGCTGCGGCGGAAATCGGTGACTTCTTCCGGGCGCTCATCAACGAGCAGCACGATCAGTTTGACGTCGGGCTTGTTGACACGGATTGCGTTAGCAATGCCTTGCAGGAGGACCGTTTTACCGGTGCGCGGCGGCGCAACAATCAACCCGCGCTGGCCTAGGCCAACCGGGCTGAGCAGGTCCACAATGCGCATGGAAATATTGTCCCACTTACCGAGGCGGCCCTGCTCGGACTCCATCATGATGCGCTCGGTCGGGTAATACGGCACCAGTTCCTTGAACGGCGTCAGGTGCTGCGCTTCCTCGGGCGACATGCCCATGACGGTTTCCACCTTCACCACGAACGGAGTGGTGTCTTCCTCGCGTGGAGCGTGCAGAATAACTTCAATCTCGTGGCCGCGCTGAAGCCCATACTGACTGAACAGCGGTGCGGCAATAAAGGGGCTCTCCGTCTTCAGGCGGTAGCTATCGAGCGAGAATACCAGGAAGCCAAAACCGTCTTCCAATTCCTCCACGATACCCGTAGCCTTAATCGCGCGCTTGTTCTCGCCCGCGTGGTCGAGGACCGCACGGAGAATCTTTTTCCGGTTCGGAGGGCCGTCCCACGAAATCTCATTCTCGCGGGCCCATTTTTCGAGTTCAGGCAGCTTGAGCGAGTAAACTTCGTTGTAGTCCAGCGGCTCACCGGTGGCGATCTCGTCCGTCAGCTTGGCGAGTGCTTCGGCGTCACGGAAAACGTCCCATTCGGCCAGACTGTCGAAGGAAGGCGGATCGACATCGTCTTCGCTGGTCGCCTCAAAGTCCTTCTGCCAGCCGCCGCCTTTTCTGCCACGGTTTTTACCGAACTTGTCCTTCTTCTTGTTAAATTTCTTGTTCTGTTTGTCGAAACGCGAATTGCCGCCTTGGTTGCGGTCTCCCCCTTGATTGCGGTCGCCGCGGCCTTGTTGGTTGTTGCGGTCGCCCCGGTTGTCGCGGTTATTGTCGTGTCGCTGGGAACGATTGTCCCGGTCGCGGCTGTCACGATCACCGCGATCACCGCGCTCTCCACGATTGTCGCGGTCGCCAG
>JBNNDZ010000447.1:0-12949 GCA_050285865.1 Puniceicoccales bacterium | reverse complement strand
GCTTTCCTTGTTTGGTCGTGATCCTTTCGGCGAGCCGAAACAACCGCTCGAACAGCCGGTCGAAGATGTCTATCCGACGAACTTTTATTGGTAATACGCGGTTCCCATCCGTAGCGATATCGTGAAAACGTTTTTGAAAATCCTTGTAGCGGTGCTGGTCATTGGCGCTGCGATCGCCATCCCGTTTTTTAGTGCCAGCACGGACGTGCGCGTCATTCCGGTGCAGCGTGGCACGGCGTTGGACGCCGTTTCGGGCAATGTCAGCGTGGAAGCCGCGTTGGACATCGACTTGAAGAACCGCGAACCTGGTCTGATTGTCGAGTCCGTTTACGATCCCCAGCTGGGCGGCGTGCCCGTCAGCGAAGGCCAGGTCGTCTTTAAGCAGGACACACGCGACATCGACTTTGACATCGCCAACAAAAAGCTGGAGCTGGAAACCGTGCGCGAGCAAATCGCCAACGGCTCACCGCTTGAGCCCGACCTGGAAAATGCCGAACAGGACCTCGCCGAAGCTCGTGAGCTGGCCAAGATCGGTGAATTCGCCGCCTCCGAACTTGTGAAGGGCGAGCGGAAGGTGACGAAGCTTCAGCGCCAAGTGCGTCAGCAGTACATCGATTGGGAGGCGACCGAGAAAACGCTCAAACAGGAGATCCGCCAACTTGAAGAACGTCGCCGCGACATGGAAATCCGTTCGCCCATCGACGGGCTACTGATCGACGCGGAGGTCTTCCCTGGCGATTACGTGCAGGAGCCGACCCGCCTTGGGCGCATCCTCTCGAACCAAAAACTCGTCCGCATCAGCATCAGCGAAGAGGATTTTCCCGGCATCCGTCCGGGGCAACCGGTGTCGCTCAAGTTGCTGGGTTATGGCGCGAAACTTTTCACCGGCGAAGTCACTCAGCTCTTGCCGACCTCGAACGCCGAAACCAAGCGTCGCGACATTTTCGTAGAACTGAGCAACGCGGAAGATAACGACCTGGTGGACGGAATGACGGGTGAGTCATCGGTGACCAAGGCCAGCCGCGATGATACGCTTATCGTTCCCCGCCGTGGCCTGATTGGCGACATCGTGTATGTCGTCAAAGATGGCGTGGTTGAGGAGCGTCTGGTCGAAACGGGTTTTGTGGGGCTGCTTCAGGCTGAGATCACCGGTGGCCTGCAGGCGGGTGATCTGATCGTGGTCGAAGACCCCAAGCAACTCCGCCACGGCGACAAGGTTAACGTTCTGGAGAACTAGTGAGCCCGAATTTCGCCATCGCGTATCGGTTCATCGTTTCGCGCAAGCGTTCGATGCTGATGAGCCTCGCCGGGATCGTTTTCGGTGTGGGCTTCTTCATCGTCACCCAGGCGCAGACGAGTGGTTTCGAGAAATTCTACATCGATACCATCATCGGTGCCGACAGCCCGATCCGCATTGAAGACCGTTTTCAAATGCCCGGCATCGCGATTAAGGGAGCGGATTCCGAGGGCGGCGACAGTGGCTTTTACACCCGCACGGATTCAAACCGTAAATACATTCCCGGCATTGAATACCCGAACCAGTTACGCCGCGCGGTGGAGGATTTTTCCGATGTCACGGCGGTGTCCGAAGTTTTGCAGGGCGACGCCCGTGTAATCAGTTCGTTCAGTGAAGAGCTCGCGAGCATTCTCGGCATTCGCATGAAGGACCACATGCAGGTGACGGACATCGAGTCGCAGCTTAAGTGGGGCAGCCTCGATGATTTTCGTTTTAATCCGAGTTCCGTGCTCTTGGGCAATGGCCTGGCCGAGCGTTTGCAAACGCAGATCGGCGACTACTTGGTCTTTGAATACGCGGGCGACACTCGGCGCTACAAAGTCGTCGGTATTTTTGAAACCGGTATCGACCAGATCGACAAGACGCGCGTGCTGATGCAAATCGGTGAGGCACGGGCGCTCTTTAAGAAGCCCTTTGGCGAAGCGATTTTCCAGATTGGTGTGCGCGACGTGAACAACGCCGAAGTGCTGGCCTCGCGGCTGGAAGAAGCGCTGAACCATAACGTCGTCCCCTGGCAGGAGCGTGAGCGCTCATGGCTCCAGGTTTTCTCCGTGCTGCGCATTTCCTCTGCAATCACAGTTTCGACGATCATCTTGATCTCCGGCTTGGGCATGTTTAACACGCTCGCGATGCTGGTGATGGAGAAGACGCGCGAAATTGCGATTCTGCGCTCCATTGGTTATTCACGGCAGGACATTTCCCGCATCTTCCTGTGGCAGGGCTTCCTCGTTTTGATCGCGGGCACGGTTTGCGGTTGGGCCTTCGGTGCCTTGGTGACGTTCGCCATCTCGAAGCTGCCGATTAAAATTCGCGGTATTTTCACGGCCGATTCCTTCATCGTGAACTGGGATTTCAACCACTACATTTGGGCGGCCATCGTGGCCGGAATCACGGTGATGATTGCGAGCTATATTCCCGCCCGTCGTGCCGCCGGCCTTGAGCCCGGCACGATTATTCGGGGGACCAGCATTTAATCATGGCCGAGGAAACCACCAGTACGCCCCACCCGGACACGCCCGTTTTGCGCGCGGAAGACCTGCATCGCTTTCTCGGCGAAGGCGAGGGACGTACGCATGTGTTGCGCGGAATCAATGTCGAGTTGACGCCGGCCAAGACGTATTCCGTCGCTGGGCCCTCGGGTTGCGGCAAGAGCACGATGCTGTATTTGCTGGGCCTGCTCGACCGTCAGGATAAGGGCAAGATCTGGATTCGCGGTGAGCTGATGTCGGATGCCTCGGACTCCGAGCGCACCGCCGCACGCAGCCGTCACATTGGGTTTGTTTTCCAGTTTCACTTTTTGCTACCGGAGTTCTCGGCGGCAGAAAATGTCATGCTGCCGATGCGCAAGTTAAACGTCCGCACGCCGGACGAGATGCGTCAGCGCGCAGAGTATCTGCTCGGTCTGGTAGGGCTGGGCAACAAGGTGGACCGCCTGGCCACGCACCTTTCCGGAGGGGAGCAACAGCGTGTAGCGATTGCGCGTTCGCTGGCGAACGACCCGGCGCTGCTTTTGGCTGATGAACCGACGGGCAACCTGGACACCAAGAATTCGGATATGATTTTCGACCTGTTGCAGCGCTTGAGCAAGGAGACCGGACAGGCAATTTTGATGGTCACGCACAACCCCGACCTCGCCGAGCGCACCGACGAAATCCTCCGCATGGCGGACGGTCAGTTTGTGGTCTAGACGCGGTTACGGCTGATATTTCCTTGCCAGTTGCAGGACTTCTTCGAACGACCACTGATCGTCGGCATGGGTGCCGTATTTCAAGGCAGCGATGGTGCCGTCGGGCTTGATGAGGAAATCCGCCGGTAGCCCAAGAACGGCTTCGGTGTTGGTGGAAATCTGGACGCCGTGTTTGAGTAGCCCCTGGACGCCTGAAGCCCAGGCCCCCGGATTGAGGATGGACCACACGGAAGGCTCCACGCCGAAATCGCGGTAGAGCTTACGTTCGGGGTCGGCGATGAATGCGAACGGGGCCTCGAACTGCTCTTTGAGCATTTCGTCTTTGGGGGAATGAAAGACGGCGACTTCGCGCACGCCGAGTTGCTTGAGCTCGTCATGGCGTTTGACGAAACTCATTAGATGCAGGTTGCAGATCGGGCAACCGGCGTAGCGACGAAACTGCAAATGCGTCAGCGCATCAGAGGCCGGGAGATCGATCACGCCCGAGGCAATGCTTACAATTTCCCGTTTGGGGATGACCTCGCCGACCGTTTTCTTCATGGCAATGTGTTACTTGGCCGAAGATGATTTGGCTTCAAACAGGACCAGGTATTCGCCGTAACCTTCTTTTTCGAGGTCAGCCACCGGGACGAATCGCAGGGAGGCGGAGTTGATGCAGTAACGCATGCCGTCCGGTCCAGGGCCGTCCGGGAAGACGTGGCCCAAATGCGCGTCACCCGTTTTGGAGCGGACCTCTGTGCGGACCATGCCGAACTTACGGTCTTCGTGGGTGACGATTTCTTCCTGATCGATGGGCTGGGTAAAGCTTGGCCAGCCTGTGCCGGAATCAAATTTGTGGACCGAAGCGAAAAGCGGCTCACCGGAAATGATGTCCACATAAATGCCGGGCTCTTTGTGATTCCAGTAGGCATTGCGGAAGGCGGGCTCGGTGCCGTCCTCGCAGGCC
The DNA here is from genome assembly GCA_050285865.1 of Puniceicoccales bacterium. GTDB lineage: Bacteria > Verrucomicrobiota > Verrucomicrobiia > Opitutales > Cerasicoccaceae > Cerasicoccus. The sequence goes on along the minus strand of JBNNDZ010000447.1, from coordinate 8,800 downwards.
ACGGCGTATTGCAGCGGCGTGAGCTTCTGGCGGAGTTCGGATTCGGAAGGCTTGGTCGTGTCGGATTGTTCTGACATGGCAGGTTTGGTGGTGTGGCTTTCGGAAGAATTGGTTTCGGCGTTGGACAGGCTCCAAATTGTTAGCCCGGCCGCAATCACGGTGAGGCTGGCAAGGGTGATTGTATTTTTCATAACGCTTTGGTGGGAGTTGGAACGATTTCCTTGCAATCTACTTCAAAAAAGAGCCCGGCGCAAGTACGCCGGGCTCTGGAATGGATGATATTCGATGGCTGATTAGAGGCCGCGCCGGGCAATCCGGTTGGCCTGCTCGTAGATATCGACAAAGCGGCGGCGTACCTCGGACCCTTCAAGGGGGGCCGAAAAATACAGCTCTGACGACGGTTGAACCGCAGGAGTATCGCTGATGGGCGTTGGACGATGCCGACGCCGCGGATGCACCCGCGCATGACCCGCCTCCGAAAGGAAGGAATTCGAGTCCATTGCCTGTAGTGCTATGATATTCAATGAGTTGTGCCAGTTAACTTCAGGGGTGGGATTCGCGAACGAATTCCTGTCCCTGACGTTGCAAAAAACGTAGGCCAACTACGCAATTACGGCAACCCAAGACACTGTAAAAACCTTGTCAAAGCGGGTGATATTCCCAGCTTATTGTGAATAACTTGTCGGATGCTGTTAGGGCTGTTTGGACCGTCGAAGCGAGTTCATTTCGTTGTTTTTAAAGGCCCCAGTGCTCTAGCCCTTTTGCTTGGCCCAGGAATCCTTCAGCGGGACAGTGCGGTTGAAGACGAGCCGTTCGCGGGTGGCATCGACATCGAGGCAGAAGTAGCCCACGCGCTCGAACTGGACACGCAAGTCGCTCGCATACAAGGGCCTGCGGGCGGTGAATGCCGCGGATTCCGTGCTCGAGAGACCTTCACCGTCGGCTTCTTGACCGCGTAGCGGGACTTCCGCGCCTTGCTCGATCTCGGCCAAAGTGCGGGCGGCGTCCTCGGCGAGTTCGGGCTCCAAGTAGGCAGTGATTACCTGAAGGGAATCCGGGTTGAGGAAATCCGTGAACGGGCGTTCCTTATCGGCGTCCGGCTTTTCGACGGTGAACAGGCGATCGTAGAGGCGAACTTCGGCTTCCACGGCGTCCTTTGCGCTGACCCAATGAATCACGCCTTTGACCTTGCGGCCTTCGGGGTTCTTGCCCAGTGTGTCGTGGTCGACGGTGCACTTGAGCTCGGTGATGAGCCCGGTATCGTCCTTCACGACTTCCTCGCACTTGATGACGTAGGCGTTGCGCAGGCGGACCTCGCCGTCGGGCTGGAGGCGGAAAAACTTCTTTGGCGCGTCTTCCATGAAGTCAGCGCGTTCGATGTAGAGCTCGCGGCCAAAGGGGATTTGGCGGGCACCTTCGCTCGGGTCTTCCGGATTATTAACGGCTTCCATGAGCTCGGTTTTGTCTTCCGGGTAATTGGTCAGCGTGACCTTGATTGGATCGAGCACGGCCATGCGGCGGGCGGACTGCTTGTTGAGCACGTCGCGTACGGTATGCTCGAACAGCGCGATGTCGGTCGAGGCGTTGAATTTCGTTACCCCGATCGTCTCGCAGAAACGGCGGAAGGCGAGCGGGGGGACGCCGCGTCGGCGTGCGCCGGAAATCGTCGGCATGCGCGGGTCATCCCATCCGGCCACCGAGCCGTCCTGCACAAGCTGGAGCAGCTTGCGCTTGCTCATGACGGTGTAATTCAGGTTGAGCCGGGCGAATTCAAACTGGTGCGACGGATAAATGCCGAGCTGCTCGATGAACCAATCGTAGAGCGGGCGGTGGGACTCGAATTCGAGCGTGCAAACAGAGTGCGTGACCTGCTCCAGCGAGTCGCTTTGACCGTGGGTATAGTCGTAGCTCGGGTAGATGGGCCAGGCGTCGCCGGTGCGGTGGTGATGCGCCCGCTTGATGCGGTAGAGCACGGGGTCGCGCAGGTTGAGGTTGGGGCTGGCCATGTCGATTTTGGCCCGGAGCGTCTTGGAGCCATCGGGGAACTCACCCGCGCGCATGCGGCGAAACAGATCGAGGTTTTCGCTGGTGGTGCGGTCACGGAAAGGGCTGGCCTTGCCGGGCTCGGTCAGGTTGCCGCGGTATTCGCGGATTTGCTCGCCGGTGAGGTCGCAAACGTAGGCCTTGCCGCCTTCGATGAGCGTCTCCGCCCACTGGTAAAGTTGCTCGAAGTAGTCCGAGGCGTAGCATTCTTTGTCCCACTGGAATCCAAGCCAGCGGACGTCGGCCTTGATCGCATCGACGTATTCGGTGGACTCTTTTTCCGGGTTGGTGTCGTCGAAGCGGAGGTTTGTCTTGCCGCCAAATTCTTCCGCGAGGCCGAAGTTCAGGCAAATGCTTTTGCTGTGGCCAATGTGCAAGTAGCCGTTGGGCTCGGGCGGGAAACGCGTTTGAATGGCGTCCACACGACCTGCCTTGAGGTCGTCGACGACGATGTCACGGATGAAATTGGAGGGCTTGGCGTCGGAGTCGGACATGGTGAAAATAAACCGTCAGTCCAAAAGCCCCACCGCCGCCGCGCAAGCCTATATGCAAGGGCTTCTTGGAGCAGAGGGGATTCCTGACCAGCCTATGCCATCATCCCATCGCTATCGGAACCGCCATCGCTATCGGTATTTCGAACGCGATAGCGATGACGATAGCGATGGGGAGAGCGTGGAGGGGAAGCGGTTACTTGCGGTCGGTGATGGTGACTTTGACCTCGGCGCTGTTGGCCCGGATTTCGGGGACATACATGGCTTCGGAAATGACCGGCAACGCGCTGAAGGAACCCGGTGTTTCAGCGCGCAACTCGTAGGTGATTTCCCACACGCCCTGCGGCAGCTTGTCGGCAAAGCAGGCGATCTGGCGGTCGCGGAGTTCCTGATACACCCAGCGCTGGCGTCCGGTGTAGCGGTCTTCGTCGGCGAGGGCGTCCGGGCGGACTTCGCGGGCGTAGAGTGGAGCACCGCTTTGCAGGGCGACGGCCTCGAACCCGGCGGGCTTGAGGTCTTCGATCAGCAAATACTCCAGATTGTTTTTCGCTTCCACGGTGATCGTCACTTTGATGCGGTCGCCGGATTGGACTTCGCCGCCGCTGACGAGTGCTTCGGTGCGGGAGAGGTAGCCGTCGAGCAGCGTCTTCACGGGGAAGGTCCGCTCGTAGTCGCGCTTGACGAAGATTTCGTTACCCGCCGGGGTGATGGGATCTTCCAGGGAGAAGAAGTTAAACCGGGCGGAGAAATACAAGGGCGACTCGCCCGCTTTGCGTTGCAAAGTAATTGTTGAATTGCCCGGCTCAAGCTGGGAGACGGGAATCGAAATCCCGCGCTGGGCGGTGAAGATTGTTTCCGGTGTCATCGTGATTGAGCCGACTTCCTTGCCGTTGAGCAGTGCCGTGTATTCGCCGGAGGCGTCGAGCTCGCCGCTTTGGCGCAGATACTCGTTGAGCGCAAGCACGACGATGGACGAGTCCCGCGTATTGCTCCACTGAGCGCCGCGGCGATTCTTGACGAGCCAGTTCATCGCGGGTTCGATCAAATCGCTGTCGGGTGTGATCTCGACCAGCGCCATCAGGGCAAATGCCGTGGCTTCAACGCCACCCTGCGACCAACGCCAGTAAATGCCGTCGTCGCCCCAGTGGGCGGTCTTGAGCACGGCAGCGTTACTTTGTGATGCAGAGTTGAGCACAGTCGACTGCGGGTCGTCGTCGATCGTGACGCCGTTGCCCAGGTTTTCCGCAAGGATGGTGGCCTCGTCATCGAAGCCCAGACGGTGCGCGGAGAGCGCGGTGAGGGCGCGGGAGTAGGCGTTAAGCTGGTCGCGGTTTTTCCAGAGATTTGCAAATGCCTTGGCCTCGTATTTGTCGGGCTTGGGGCTAGCGTCGTTTTCTTTGGCGGCTGACAGGGCGTGGAGAATCCAGGCCTGCATGTCAAGTTGCTCCTCGAAATTGACGAGTTGCTCGCCGAGGTAATTTTGTGCCCGGGCCAGCATGTTGGCATCAATGGCGCGTCCGGCGTCATCGGCCAGCGTGAGGCCCCAGGTGACGTAGGCGCTCATGAAGGGATCACTGTTGCCTTCTTTCCACCAGCCCCAGCCGCCGTCGCTGTGCTGGAAATCTGTGAGGCGCTGGAGCCCGGCGCGGACCATGGCGTCGAGCTCGCTCAGCTTGCCGTCGCCTTCCTCACGGTGCGGGTTTTTGCCTTCCACGATGGCGGCGGGGGTGTCTGCTTCGATGCCGCCGAAGGTCTGCGCCATGATGGCGTCGGCATCGAGGTCGAACGCATTGAGCGTGTCCGCAACGACGACCGCGGGCAGGAAGCGGCTCATGGTTTGTTCGGTGCAGCCGTAAGGGTACTTCGCGAGGTAGGGTAGCACGTCGAGCATGGTCGTCGCGATGCTGGGCGATAAATAGAGATCAAACGTGGCCCCCTCGGTGCGGAACTCGGGGATGTCCATCGCGACGTCGAGCGAGGTCGTTGTCATCTTGCCGGACTGTGCGAGGAATTTCTCGATGCCGTGTTCGAAGACCGGGACGGTTAACTCCATCGCATCGACGTGATGGGGGGAGGTGACGGTGAGCTTGATCTTGGCGACGCCGGCTGTTTGTGCGTCGACGGACCAATCTGCCCGGGCCGAGCCGTTGGCGGGCACGGTGATGCTTTGCGTTGCAGAGTTCGTCAACGTCAGGCCGCCGTCGATGGCGAGCGTGGCACTGGCTTGGATGGCATCGTCGGTGTTGTTGGTGATGACGCCTTACAGCGTCACCTGATCCATGGTAACGAGGAAGCGCGGTGTTTGCAGGCGGGCAATGAGCGGCAGGCGCGTTTTGACCGAGGCCTCGCCCTCGCCAAACTTGGCGGGCAGGCCGACGGCGTGTGCTTCGAGGTTCCACGTGGTGAGGGTGTCCGGGAAGTCCACTTCGACTTCCGCCTCGCCATTTTCATTGGTGATGATTGCTGGCCGCCAGAAGGCGGTTGCGCGGAAGTCCGTGCGGACAACGACGTTGGGCTCGCTGCCTCCGCCAGCTGCGGATAGGGCTACGTCCATTTCCTTTTTCGCCTCGTCACGGAAACCGCGTTGCATGACTGGTGCCGCAGCGGGGGCGGCGAAGTAGTCGACGGGAGCGGACTCGGCGACACTGGAGACCATGCCGAGCATGCCGGATTCATTATCGGCAACCATGCTGGAACGGTCGCGGGAGGGGGCGTTGGCGTCGCTGGCGGACTCGGCAACTTCGGGGATCGCGAAGGAACGGAACTGCGTGGAGTCGGCGGTTACGACGGAGTCCGGGCGCATGTCGCCGTAGAAGAATTCGCGCGGGTCGGGGGCGAGTGAAGGCTGGATAGCCAGCACGGCTTCATCGAAAACCGACAGCGCAACTTCCGCCGGGACGGGACGGCCATCGACGGATTTCGTGGTGATTGTCACCCGGCCTTTTTCGCGCGGCTTGAACTCTTCGGCGTTCATGGAGATGTCGACGTCGATGAAATTCTTTTCCGGCGGCACGATGATTTGTTTGCGGTCGGTGTGGGCGCGGAGGTTGTAGTTGGCGTTGGCTTGCAACCAGACGTTGGGCACCCACTGCTCCGTCACATCGTAGGTGAGGAGCTTAACATTGCCCTCAAGATAGACCACGCGGGTGTCGAGCAACTCGCCGCCCTGGACGGAGAATAGCACCCAGCGGCCCGGTTGCGCGGTGGTGAGCATTACCGGGGCGGGTAGGCCTTCTTTAAATGAATCTTCGTCGGCCACGATCTGCAACTCGCCGTGATAGCCGATGCTGAGGGTGGCGTCGTCGGCTACCCAGACCACGGCGTCGGCCTTGATCGGCGCACTGCGCTTGGGCTGGCTGACCCAACTTACGCGGTAGTATCCGGCCTTCGCTACGGTGAAGGCAAAAGTCGCTTCACCTTCGGCGTTGGTGCGGAGGGTCGTCTGCTGGATTTCCTCGACGTCGTAGCCCTGTCGGATGCGGGTCCAGTTGACGGGGTTCAATGCGCTCGAGAACAGCCCTCCGCCGCGCAGGCGGCGACGGTATTCCTCGCCGGAAATTTCTTCGCCGTCGGGGCCGCGCCAGATTTCCATCCACTCTTCGCGGGTCAGGCGGATGTTGCCTTCGACGGCGACGGGGTCGTCGTTGGCATTGAGCGCCTTGATGGTCACTTCGGCCTTTTCGCCCGGGCGGTAAAGCGTGCGTTCGGGCGTCACGTAAACGAAGTATGGCTGACGCGTGGCGCGGATTTGCGCTTCGCCGGACACCTCGCGGCGGGACTCATCCACGACGCGCGCTTCGATGGTGTATTCAAGGTCCTGACGCGAGCCACGGTCGGTTTCGAGGGTGAGCGTTGCGCGGCCTTCGGCGTCGGTTTTCAATTGTTCACGGCGTATTTCCTGGCCGCCGCCGTAGTGGCGAAAGTTTCCGTAGGGATTCTGGTCGCGGTAAAACCAGGGGTAGGGGCGGGGCGGGCTCCAGTAGTGAAAGTAGGGGCTCTGGCGCACGACGACTTCCACGTCGGCATTGGCAACCGCGCCGCCGAAGTAATAGTCGGCGAGGATTTCGATTTCCACCGTGTCACCGAGGCGGTAGGCCGTGCTGGCTTCGCCGTCTTGTGCGGCGGTTTGCACGCTGACCTTGAACTCCGGTAGCTTGTATTCTTCGAGGCGGAACAATTCGGCGCTGCCGATCCAACTGCCGCTGTCGCTCTTTTCACGAAACTCGATGCGATACATGCCGAGCGCCCAGTCCTTGGTTGCTTCAACCTGGCCCCACATGCTGCCGTATTCGTTGAGCTGCATCACGCCGCTGGCAACTTCTTCGCCGCGCGGGCTTATGATCTTATAATAGGCGGGCTCGCCTGACGGGCTGGACCAGTTGTCCGCGCCACGCCGCGTGCGGGCGGTGGCCTTCCAGTGGATGGTGTCTTCAGGGCGGTAGGCGGGGCGGTCGGTGTAGGCGTAAATTTTCCACGTCGCATCGTCGGAGCCGTGGCCATAGTAGCTGCGCTCGACAACGGCGTAGTTTTCCTCGCTCTTGCTGATTGCGAACATGGAGCGGAAATCGGTCAGCGGGCGGTCGCGAAGCTTGGCGAAGGATTCCGCGGTCAATTTGGTGAGGCCGTCCTGATCGGTTGATGTCGTGGCTTCGACCCACTCGTAGTGGTGTTGATTATTACGGTACCAGGTGCGTTGGAGCCGGACGCTGACGTCGGCTTCGGCAACGGGTTCGCCGGTCACCGCGTCCGTCAACCAAGCGAGGATTTCGTCGTCGTCGCGCAACACGGTCAGGGTTTGCTGGGTGACGAGCAATATGCTCTGGGCGATTTCACCGCCGGCTGCGGCCTGAATGACATAGGTTCCGGCGGGCAGGCCTTCATCCAACTGCACTGCACTGTTTTGCCGGCCGTAGGGAACGTTGTCCGCTTTCATCGTGGTGTTCCAAGCCGGGGTTCGCGAGGACACGTTGATGCGTGAATCGTCTTCGCGCAGGTTAAGCGGGCTGCTGTTTTTGCCCAGTTCGATGTCCTGCGCGGGATCAATCTGGTAGATGGATACCGCGACCTGATCGAGGTTGCGCCAGTTGACGTTGAACGTGATTTTGTTTTCGGGCAGGAAATTCTGATTTACGAAGACATTGAGGGTGGCCTGCGTGATGTTTTTTAGGCGGTTTTCGACTTCGTCCCAGTATTGTGAATCGCCTTTCTGGTAATCGCTGAGGAACTGGCGGAAGAGCTTTACTGCGAGTTCGTAGTCGGGAAGTTGGACGTAGTTGCCTTGCTCGTTGAAGTGGCTGCCGCCCTTTTGTTCGGCCCATGTGCCGTAGCGATACAGCGCATCGTCGCGCCAATCGGTGCCCTTGCCCGCATCGATGGCGGCTTGGAAATAGTTGCCCGCATCCATGCTCCGTTCGCCGTATTGCCGGCCGGAATCGAGGGCGAGGAGGTAATTCGCGTAGGCTTTTTCATTTGGCGTGTTGGCGAGTTCAAGAGTGTTGCGCAGGACCTGATAGGGCATCCAGTTGTTAAAGCCGTAGCCGTAAACGTAACGGTAGTTGCGGTTTGATTGCGGACGTGAGGCGCGGAAAACGATGTCGATGTAGTGGGCCCGTGCGGTTTCCAACTCGTCGCTGCCAGCCCACCATTTCAGGGCTTCCTGGTAATGGCTCCATGCCTGATTCCAGTTGCGGAACTGGTCGGGAATCCAATACGAGTCGCCGAGTGATTCCTGGGCTTTGGCCCAGAGCTCGGGCGGGCGCGCACCTTTGGCGTCCTCGTGCAGGCGCTCGGCGAGTTTTTCCAGCGAGCGACGCGGAATACGAAGGGCGTCGTTATCCGATTGGCGGGTGCTGGCGAGGTTGCGCCACGTGGCATCGGCTTGACGATAAATGAGCTCGTCACGGGAGACGTCGGCGGGGAGGGACTCCATTTGCAATAGCTTGGCGTAGGCCTCGGCGGCGGTGCGGTAATTGTGCTTGGTGTAGTCAGCGTTGGCCTGATCGAAGATTGACGCAGCGTCTTGCGCAAGGACGACGCTGGCGAGCAGGCAGGTGGCGAGCGAAACGAGAAATCGACGAAACATAGTGGTGAGAATAATTATTTTCCGTTACCCTTCGACATCTTAATTGTAAGATAGTTGTCAGGTCCGCGTTACTTTTGCGATTTCCGCCATTTCCAACTCCCTCCCTATCCACATCCACATCGCTATCGAATGCGGTGCGTGAGTTTTTCGATAGCGATAGGGAGAGTATTTCTGGCGGGGGTTC
>JBNNDZ010000446.1:0-3168 GCA_050285865.1 Puniceicoccales bacterium | reverse complement strand
ATCGGCATGGAATCGACGAGTGTGCCGTCGCAATCGAAAATGTAGGCCTGAGTGTCGCCTTCAGGAAGCTGGATTGGGCTCATGATTCTTTATCGGCGGCTTTTTTCGCGGCTTTACGGGCACCTTTCTTGGCGGCCTTTTTGCGGGGCGGAAACTCGAAACCGATCTTGCCGTCGTCCTTGAGCAGCAGGTGCGCGTCGAACAGGCGGCCGGTGCGGTTGGACTTGAAGCCTTGAATCAGCCCGGTCTTTTTCTCGGCGAGAAGCTTGCGGACTTCTTCCGGGGGCAGCGCCTTGCTGAGCATATTGCGGCTCAGGCGGAAGGCGGGTTTGCCGTCGGGGTCGCGCCCCTCGCTCACGTAGGCATTCGGCGTTTCGCGGACGGGGGTGCCGTCGATGGGCGATTTGCCGACTTCCGGGTATTGGCTCAGGTCAACGCTTTCATCGAGCGCTTCTTCGCCGTTGTTGCCGAAATCAAGCTCCACACGTTGCGTGCCGTTTTCCTTGTCGGTAATTTTGAGCAGGGCCGAGAACGCCTTGCCGTTGCGCGAGGTGAAACCATCCAGTGGGCCAACTTCCTTTTTGTTAATCAGCTCCTGGACCTCCTCGGGCTCAAGCTTGCGGTTGCCGATGACCTTGTTGACCTGGAGTACCGGGTATTCCTTGCCGCGGATTTCCACCTTGTCCTGGGAGAACCAGGCGCGGTGGTCTTCCAGCATGGGCTCGCCGTTGGTGGGGGAGACGATGTTCGTCTTTTCGGGCGGGGGCGGGCTGCCTAGCTTGTCCACCATCGACTGCGTTTGCGCGACGATGCCCTTCATGAATTCTTCGCGGGAAAGCTCGCCTTCTTCCACTTGACGCAAGCGGTGCTCCCACTCGCCAGTCATGGCGGGCGAGGTCAGCTGCTCAATGTCGAACTTGGCGAGGAATTCCATCAGGCTTTCAGCCTTTTGGGTGGGAACCAACTCGCGGCCCTGACGCGCAATGTATTTTTCGTGCGCCAGGTGGTCGATCGTTTGCGCGCGGGTGGCCGGAGTGCCGAGGCCGCGCTCTTTCATCGCATCGGCAAGTTCTTCGTCGTCGACGAGCTTGCCCGCGCCTTCCATTGCCGAAAGCAGGGTTGCTTCCGAGTAGCGGGGCGGCGGTTTGGTCTGGTCCTCGTTGAGCTGTGCTTCCTTCAGGTCGGCCAAAGCGGCTTTGTCCTTCGGGCAACGGGCGAAATCCGGATCGGTGAGCGGGGTCAGCGTATCTTCGCCAGCGCCGCCCTTGCCGTAAACGTCCATCCAGCCGCCGACGGCAAGCACCTTACCTTCGGTCTTGAAGGAATGCTCACCGACTTTGCTGATGCGGGTTGTGACGTCGAATTCGGCAGGCGGGTAGAAGATGGCAATCGTCCGGCGGGCAATGAGGTCGAATACCTTTTGCTCCAGTTCGGAGAGCTTCTTCGGCTTCGCGTCGGTCGGGATGATCGCAAAGTGATCGCTGACCTGCTTGTCGTTGAAAATGCGTTTGTTGCCAGTTTTGATCCACTTGTTTTCGAGGACCTTTTCGGCGTGCATCGCGTAGGGCTCGTCGAGGTTGCGCAGGACATTCCACACCGTCTGGCCGTAGTCTTCCGGCAGTGCCCGCGAGTCGGTTCGCGGATAGGTGATCATCTTGTGCTTTTCGTAAAGGGCCTGGGCGATGTTGAGCGTGTGACCGGCGGCAAGGCCGAACCGGCTGTTCGCTTCGCGCTGAAGGCTGGTCAAATCGTAAAGGCGGGGCGAGGACTGCTTGGTGCGCTTCTTTTCCTCAGTGACTTCGGCAGGACCTCCGGCGATAACTTCGTCGCGGATGCGCTCGGCGTCTTCCTTGTTCCAGATGCGGTCTGCGCGGTCATGTTCGTCGTCGGCTTTCTTGAAATCAGGCTTCTGGTAAACGCCTTCGTATTCCCCGGCGGCGACGCCGAAGTTTGCCACGAGACGCCAGTAATCGCGCGGCTTGAAATTGCGGATCTCCATCTCGCGCTGATAGATCATCGAGAGGGTGGGGGTCTGCACGCGGCCAACGGTCGCGGCGGTGCCGCCCCGGCGTCCGAAAACCACCGTGGCCCCGCGGGTGCCGTTGATGCCGATCAGCCAGTCCGCCTCACTGCGCGAACGTGCGGCGTCCTGCAGGGGCTTCATTTCCTCCTCGTCGCGGAGGTTGGCGAAGGCCTTCTTGATCGCCTCCAGGGTCATGGAGGACATCCACAGGCGCTTGACGGGCTTTTTGCCCTTCGCGAGCTCGTTGACGTAGGTAAAGATAAGCTCACCCTCACGACCGGCGTCACAAGCGTTGATGATCTGGCCGACGTCTTTGCGGGCAATGAGTTTCTTCAGCTCCTGAAACTTCTGCTTGGTCTTGGCGATGGGCTTCAGTTCGAACTTAGGCGGGACGATGGGCAGGGTCTTCAGCGTCCAGCGCTTGAGGTCCTTGCTCATGTCCTCGGGCATATAAAGCTCCACGAGGTGGCCCACGGCCGAGCTGATTACCCACTCGTCGTTTTCATAGAAGTCGCCTTTCTTGGGGACACGTCCCAGCGCTTTGGCCAGGTCTCCCGCGACGGATGGTTTCTCGGCAATGACTAAAGTTTTCATGTAATAGCAAATGGTCCCGCAGAGGGGACACAGAGAGCACTGAGGAACACAAAGAGCACTGAGTTTGAATGCTGGGCTAGGCGCATTGCTCGGTGTTCTTTGTGTTCCTCAGTGCTCTCTGTGTCTAAATTATTGTTTAATAAGTATCGTTTTACGCCGGTGCTTGGGTGAACTGCGGGACGAGTTCGTCGAGGCGCGAAAGCAGCTCGGTGATGGTCTCGTCGGTTTCGTCTCCCATGTTCGAAACGCGGAAGGTCTTGCCCTTCACCTTGCCGTAGCCGCCGTCGATGTCGCACTTGTACTTGGCCTTCAGTTCCTTGCGGAGGCCGTCGAGGTCGATGCCGATGTCGTTCTTGAAGCAGCAGAGCGTCTTCGAGCCGAATTCAGCGGGCGGTAGCAGGCTCAGGCCGTGCTTGGTGCCCCAGTCGCGAACGAGGTTGTTCAGGCGCTCGTGGCGGGCATAGCGGGCTTCGAGGCCTTCGGCGAAAATGTCTTCCAGCTTGCTTTGCAGTGCGTAGATCAGCGGGATTACCGGGGTGCTCGGCGTCATG
>JBNNDZ010000445.1:0-3595 GCA_050285865.1 Puniceicoccales bacterium | reverse complement strand
AGCCTTGATGAGCTGCCCGAACTGTGGAACATCCTGAAGGGCGAGATGAGTTTCGTTGGCCCGCGCCCGTTGCTCGTGCGCTACCTGGAGCGCTACTCGCCCGAGCAGGCCCGTCGCCACGAAGTAAGGCCCGGCATAACCGGTTGGGCGCAAATCAACGGGCGCAACGCACAAACCTGGGACGAGCGTTTCCACTACGATGTTTGGTATGTGGATAATCAGAGCTTCGCGCTCGACCTGAAAATTATTTTCCTCACCATCGGCAAGGTCCTGCGCCGCGAAGGAATATCAGCCGAAGGCGATGCCACGATGCCGGAGTTTATGGGCAACCAATCTCACAAAATTAACTGATTTCATGGCGACACCGCTTTTAATTATTGGCGCTGGTGGACAAGCGTTGGAGTCACTCTGGCTCGCGCGACTCATGAATGAGTCTGGCTCGGCTAGGTGGGAGTGTGTCGGCTTGGCGGACGACAATGTTCCAGTTGGTACGTTGGCTGGTGGTGTGGCTGTCCTGGGCAAGCCCGTTGAGATTGCTCGGCGGTTGGGTCGTGGTACGGCCTTTCACGTGGCAATTGGGGATAACCGCATCCGCCTGCGTATTGCAGGGGAGATGACTGCCCTTGGCCTTGAGCCCGCGCGACTCATCAGTCCGCGCGCGGAAATCGCGCCGGATGCCACGGTCGGTGTCGGTTGCTACATTTCGCATTTTGTTTCGATTGGTCCGCAGGCGCGGATTGGTGCCCATGCTATCGTAAATGTGTCCGCCGTGGTCGGGCATCAGGCGGTGCTCGGGGATGGCGCACAGTTGTGCCCTGGTGCGGTTGTTAATGGCGATTGCCGCCTGGGTGAAGGCGTGTTCCTGGGAGCGGGTGCTGTCTTGCCGCCATGCCTCAAGGTGGGGGACTGGGCGCGGGTGTCGGCCAATACCTTTGCTGCGGCTGAAGTCGAGCCCGGCGTCACCGTGGCGACGATGCCCGGGCGTCCGGTCTTTAAGCGCAAGCGACGCGAGCCTTGACATCGGCGCTGCCTTGCATCCAGCTTTTGCCATGCAAGAGCGACTGCGCGCCGTTGTCATCGAACAACTGAAAATTTCCCCCGAAACCTTTTCGGAAGACTTGGGGGCGGGCGACATTCCCGAGTGGGATTCACTGGCCCATATGAACCTCATTATGGCGATCGAGCGCGAGTTTCGCGTGACGTTTGATGTCGCCGATGCGGTCGATCTGGAAACGGTAGGCGACTTCCAGGACGCGCTTAAGCGTTACCAGGTATCGTAACGGCTTCCTGCGATGATCCTTTCCGATCTGCTTGCTGTCGATGCCTCCCGGGCAGACCGTGTGGCGGTTGCGGACGGGCTGGGGCAGCTTACCTACCACGAAATTACGCAGCAGGCTGCCTGCGTTGCCAGTTGGTTGATGGCGCAGGGCGTTCAGCCCGGTGATCGTGTTTTCATCGAGCTGCCCAACTCGACACGTTTCGTAGCAGCGCTGTTCGGTGCCCAATTTGCAGGTGCGGTTACCGTGCCGCTGGACCCTGCACTTGCCGTCCCGCAGCTAGATGTGATTGCTGCCAGCGCTGAGCCTAAAGTACGTCTGTCAGCAACCTCGCCGTGGGAGGAAATTTTCGCTTCGCCGCCGCTTGCCGAGGCAGTGCGCCGGGACGCTGGGGAACTGGCCGCGTTGATGTTTACGACCGGCACAACTGGGACCCCAAAGGGCGTGATGTTATCCCATGCAAACATCTTCGCCGCCCTGCGAAATATCTCAGCCTTCATTGGCTACAGCGAGCACGACCGCGAGGTCATTACACTGCCGCTCTCCCATAACTTCGGGCTGGGGCACCTGTATTGCAATTTGCTGGCGGGCGGTGCGGCCTACCTTGAGCCCGGCCTTTCCCGCGTGGGACGCGCGCTCAAAGCCGTGCGCGATTTCGGGGCAACGGGCTTCCCTACGACTCCGCTGGGTGTGAGCATGTTGCTTGACCGCTACGCGGATGTATTTGCCGAGCGCGCTCGTGGACTACGTTTCATGGTGGTCAACTCAGCTCCCTTGCCCCCCGAGCGCACGGCGCAGTTGCAGGCACTTTTGCCTGAGCTCGACATCATGGTCTACTACGGGCTGACGGAGGCCTCGCGCTCGACGTTTGTTTCCCTCACGCAGGTCGGCCCAGATCGTTACCGCTCGGTGGGGCGTTCGATGAAAGGCGTCAACGTGCGGTTGGATGAGGTCGGGCAGGTGCTGGTTTCCGGGCCTACGGTCAGCACCGGTTACTGGCGTGCGCCAGAGCAAACCGACGCGGCGTTCCTAAATGGTGAATTACACACCGGAGACCTCGGTCGCTTCGACGAGGAAGGCTATCTGTTTATTACCGGGCGGCAGGACGACACGATCAACCTGGGCGGTTACAAGATAAACCCGCTCACCGTTGAGCGCGTGTTAGAGGCGCATTCCAGCATTCGTGAGTGTGCGGTTACGTCCGTCGACGACACGGTTGTCGCACTGGTGGCAACCGATGCCGAGCCCGATACCGACGTGCTCATTCGGTATTGCCGTGAGCACCTGCAAGTCCATGAAGCGCCAACCCGCTTCGTTCGGGTGGACCAGTTGCCCCGCACCGACAGTGGCAAATTGCGTCGCAAGGAGTTACTCTCGTTGTTGATGCGTTGACGCGTGCGCAGTTTCGGTTTCGTTATTTAATATGCTCCAAATCCGCTTGCCCTTACCCCGTTTCGTTTCTGCGGGCGAAGTCTTTGCCGGAGCGGGAACGCTGGGCGCGCTACGTGCGCTCGATGCCGCCCGGGCTGCCGTGCTGGTATCCCCATCCGTACTTGCGCAACACGAGGATACTCTGCGCCGCTGCGTCGGTGCGGAATCGGTTAAGCTCATTGAGATGCCGCGCGGTGAGCCAGGTTGGGCCTCGCTGCAACCCGTACTGGCCGAGTTGGAAACGTTTCACCCGGACTGGATTGTCGCCGTTGGTGGCGGGGCTGTGCTCGATGGTGCTAAAATCGCCTGGGTGCTATACGAGCATCCTGGCATCGAGCATGAGCGCTTAACGCGTCTTGGCGGGGTACCAACTTTGCGGGGCAAAGCTCGTTTCGTTGCCGTCCCGACCACGGCAGGCACCGGGTCAGAGGTCAGCTCGTCGGCACTCGTGATCGACTCCGGGACGGGTGCCAAGCACGCCCTGGTATCGCCAGAACTCTTGCCCGATATCGCGGTGCTCGACCCGCGACTGGCGGTTGGCTGTCCGATGGAAGTCATCGCCTATGCCGGCCTCGATGCGCTCTCGCACGCGGTGGAAAGCTACGCTTCACGCTTGAGCAATACACTCGCCGATGCCCTGGCGGAAAAGGCGGCGGAGGACATTTTCATCAACCTGCCGGCCTATTGGGGTGACTCAGGTAACGAAGATTTTTGCCTGAAAATGATGAATGCCGCATTGATGGCCGGTTGGGTGCAGAACCAAAAAATACCGGGCATTGGCCACGCGATTGCACACCAGCTTGGCGGGCTGGGCATTGCCCATGGACACGCGACAGGGCGCTTGCTGGCAGCCTCGGTGGAGGCCAACTGCGAAGACGACGTTACCG
>JBNNDZ010000444.1:0-13858 GCA_050285865.1 Puniceicoccales bacterium | reverse complement strand
GGGTGCGTGTCGACAACGATTATGTGTTCGATACGCCACAAGGCCCCCGTTGCTTTACGGAGTTGTTTGACGGGCGAAGCCAATTGATCGTCTATCATTTCATGTTCGGACCAGATTGGGGAGAAGGTTGCAGCGGCTGTTCATTCCTCTCGGATCACTTCGACGGGATGAACCGGCACTTAGCCCATCACGATGTCACTTTGCTCGCCGTCTCTCGTGCTCCGCTGGCGGAACTCCTCGTGTTCAAAAAGCGTATGGGATGGCAATTTCCCTGGATATCCTCTCACGGTAGCAAATTTAACTATGACTTCTACGCCTCCACTTCCAAAGAGCAACTAGCCTCCGGCAAGCTGTTTTATAACTTCAATTGGGAAGACTCGGAGGACTCCGGCGAAGAACATCACGGTATAAGCGTATTCTATCAGGCACCCGATGGAGCCATCTATCACACCTATTCCTGTTTCGCCCGAGGCGTTGATCACCTCTGCACCACGCACAGCTTTCTCGACCTGACTCCCAAAGGGCGCAACGAACAAAGCACGATGGACTGGGTGCGTCTCCATGACCAATACGAAGCCTGAGTCGACCAATGTCCCAACAAGCCCAGCTAATCCGCGATTACTTTAAGGCCTATGAAACGAATGACCGTGCCCCCCTGGATCGCATGCTGGCCGACGATTTCACCTTCACCAGTCCGCAAGATGACAAGATCAGCCGCGACACGTATTTTCAGCGCTGTTGGCCGAGCTGCCAACATCTTGATTGCTACCAGATCCTGCGCTTGGTGATACACAAAAATGAAGGCTTTGTCACCTACCGCTGCCATCGCAAAAACGGCACGGTTTTCGAGAACACGGAAGTATTCACCTTCGAAGGTGAGCGCATCACGCACATTGATGTTTATTTCGGTCTGGACAGTGCATACGCCTCCAGTTAGCAATCGCTGTAATTGTCAGCATGAAACACCACGTCATAGATTCCACTTCAGCAGATGAGCAAAACGCCATCGACAACTTGGTCGTGGCGTTCGCCATGGACCCGATGACGCGGTGGGTGTGGTCGAACCTAAGCGACTACCTTGCAGCGATGCCCGATTTTATCCGCGCATTTGGCGGTAAGGCCTTTTCGCTAGGCAGTGCACATATTACCGAAGACAGGCGCGGCGCAGCCTTATGGCTCCCCCCTGATACGCACCCGGATGAGGAGCAGCTCGGGGCCATCATCGAAAAAACCGTCCCACAATCGCGACAACTCGAATTATTTAAGGTACTGGATCTGATGGGCGCTTTCCATCCGGATGAACCCCATTGGTATCTTCCGCTAATCGGGGTAGACCCCATGTATCAAGGCAACGGACATGGCTCGGCTTTATTAGAACACGCACTTAGGCAATGTGATAAAGAGCGCTGCAAAGCATATTTAGAATCCTCAAACCCGAGGAATATTGCCCTGTATCAACGCCACGGCTTTCAAGCATTAGGGGAAATCCAAAACGGGACATCCCCTACAATGGTGCCTATGTTACGCTCCCCTAAGTGAATTGGCCTTTAGGCATAGTAGGCCACCCCTGCATCGGTGTTCTGATTGAAGTTCCCCATGAACGAGAAAAAACCAAATACGCCCACTTTTTCTCGAGTCGTCAGAGCTAATCAGCCTGCTGAAATTCAACGTTCTCTGAGATTTGGATTTCGTCCTGAATAATCCCGAAAAATCCTATTTTCGGAACCGGATTACATTATCGGGTTACACATTTTGCAGAAGCTGGATGATAGGTGCCCTGTCCAGCGAAGTCCAATCGGCGCGTAATTTAAGTTTACCCAAGTCGGGCAAATCGAGCAGATAGATCAACACGAAGGTGATCTTCGAGGCTTTATTAAGCAGGCAATTCAGGTAGAGAAGGCCGGCTTGAAGGTCGAGTTTGCAAAAGAGCCAGAGCCCATGCCGGAAGAGCTAGGTCATGCTTTGGATCGGGATACAGCACTCAAGGCCGCATGGGAGGCGCTAACACCAGGGCGGCAGCGCGGCTACATACTTCATATTTCCAGCGCAAAACAAACTAAAACCCGCCACAACCGTATCAAGAAATGGATTCCGCATATCTTGAAGGGCAAGGGGATGCATGATCGGGATTAATGTGGGGGATTGTTGAATAAGTAGCAGTGGGAGTTAATCATTGCGCGATTCATTAATATTCCCCACGCAACATTCCGCCTGTAAGAAGTTTATGAGATCCTGCAAATGCTGGAAATCCGGGATGCAAGCAATTGTCCGGCTATGCTTCTCCTGCCTAATTAAACCCACCTTCGCCATGCGTGCTAAATGGTGCGAAAGTGTAGAGCCGGGTATATCCAAGGCTTTCTGAATCTCGCCGACCAGGGCACCTTGGTGTCCCGCTTTGACTAGAAAACGGAACACTGCCAATCGATGCGAATTGCCCAATTCTGCCAAGCTGGCAGCTGCCATTTCATGCTCTATCATATGTCCAAATTATTATTTCGATAATTGTGGAAATAATATGGACAAGCCACTCTGACGCAATCAATAATACTTTATTCGATTTTCCTAGAATTATAGAACGATGTCTGAGCAACTACAAAATACATTAGGCATGTTTGCCTTCCTCGCGATTGAGCTGTCATTACTTTTTATCGGCATCAGCCTGCTGGTGGGCGCGATACAGCGACATATTTCACCTGCCAGGATTGAGGCAATGCTGAGTGCAAAACGCAGCCATAGTTACCTCCTTGCTGCCGGTCTGGGAGCAGTCACACCGTTTTGCAGCTGTTCAACGATTCCGATGCTAAAAGGCCTTATCCGCGCTCGAGCAGGGTTTGGTCCTATGATGGTTTTCCTATTTGCCTCACCACTGTTGAACCCAATCATTGTCGTATTGTTGGGGGCCACCTTCGGCCTGGGCCTTACCGCAATTTACGCACTGTCAGCACTCGTTGTATCTCTCGGAGCAGGTTGGATTTTACAAAGGTTGGGCTTTGAGCAAACGATTCGTCGTGATAGCTTGGAACTGACAGATGAGTGTGCTACTCCAGCTAGTGACTGCGATAGCGAATCTAATGCCTGTGTTGAAAGCCAAATCTGCTGTGATTCTACTAAAACAGCCTGCCTCGAAGCTGAGGGATCCCTTCGCGAACCTATCGAAACCTGCTGCGATGGAAAGGCATCTGAGCAGACACTGAAAAAAGGAAAGTATAGTGGACTATGGACTGAGGCTTGGTCTGATTTCGTTGATGTACTGCCGTACTTACTCATCGGCATTGCCATCGGAAGTGTGATTTATGGGTATATGCCAACTGCCTTGTTAGAGCAGTATGCCGGAGCGGACAATCCCTTTGCCATTCCAGTAGCGGCTGTAATTGGTGTTCCGTTGTATATCCGTGCCGAAGCAGTAATTCCGCTGGCGGCAGCACTCATGGCCAAAGGCGTGGGAGCAGGCTCGGTGCTTGCATTGATTATTGGAAGCGCAGGAGCGAGTTTAACGGAGCTAATCCTATTGAGATCGCTTTTTAAAATAAAGCTCTTGGTCGCCTTCGTTGTCGTCATTTTTACAATGGCAATAGCCGCGGGCTACGCCACCTATTTGCTTTATTAACGATCGTTGATTTTAGCGAGACTAACCGAATCACAAAAGTACGAACCATGAAAATACCCAATTTACGCTCAGCCTACGATACAGTTGGCGGAATCGTCTATTTTGGCCGCATGTTAGATCGGATTCGATTGTATCAGTCCGGACGCCTACCTCTTGAATACCATGAAATGTACGGGGAGGGTTTTGATGAAAGAACGTGTGAGTTCCTTGGCGTTCAATTTAACACTTTGTCTGCGCAAGTTGTTCGCGGTGGGACGGATTTGGAATTGCTAGCCTGGTGTTTCGATAATGGACGAAAGCCGAGCGAGGACGATATTGAAATTTGGAACGCATTTATGTCGAAGCGTGGCTGGCGAGATCCACTGCATGCCATGGTGCAGGCTGAGCTAACAGCGAATGGTTGGTCTGGCCGAACTGACATCAAAACGCTTTTTGATTTCTTCGATGCCGATGAAGAAAGACCGCTACGCTTCACTGAGTAGCATGTGGGATTTAAACGGTTGAAGCTGGCCAGATCGTGAGGTTTATTGGTGATGATTAACGTCACTTACGACCAACCATGCATTGATGTGGATAGGCGAGAATCGCCTTAAGCACTTCCATTTCCTTGTGGAAAGTCGAGCTGTTCAGACCTTTGCTGCGGCAGACTTCCCAATCCTCACAATCAGCGCGCCTGATTTCACTAACGCGCAAGCCTTTGAAATTGCGGGTCAGTTGCTTGATGCAGCGCAGATTGCGATCAGCGGAAGAGGGTTTTAAGCTGGCGTTACGCAACTCGGCCCATTCTTGCGCCAATTCCTCAAAGAGGATTTTCCGGGATTGGGTATTCAGATCGCATCGCTCGGCTTTAGCGCGGTATTCCTTGAGCCTGCGTTCCACCAACTTTCGGTCTTGAGTCTTGAGCGACTTCTTGATTCGCTTACCGCTTATTTTGATTCACGCGTAATAGGTATTGTTCGGTGTATAGCGATAAAGACATTCAGCGACTCTTACAAAATCAGCAGCTTTCGTCTGCTCGGTTTGGTGGAAATCGGACATGCCCTAATACTACGGGGGGACAAGAGCAAAATCTCCGGCATCAAAATTACTTTGCAAGTTGTTTACTATAAACACTAAGGGCCTATAGCTCAGTCGGTTAGAGCAGGGGACTCATAATCCCTTGGTCCTCGGTTCGAGTCCGAGTGGGCCCACCATTTAAACATGCGACATCTGGCTGAATACAAGCTACTTGCGAGACATTTTCAGACTTCAGCGAGTCTCATCCAGTCTAAATGAAAACCGTCAAGTTTCGCCCCCCTGTTTTAAGGCAACTTTTTAGACAAATATTTCCAAGGCCCGACAGACACTACCCGTTTGACGGGCTTTTGTTTTGGGGGTCGCAAGGAAAGGAACACGATGGCGATTACACTTGGAGTCAACTACTCGAAGAAGCTGGGCTTGCCGCAGTATTCTTCACATCAGTATTCGATTACGGTCCGAACAGAGGTTACCGATCTCACCAGCTGCCAGCACATTAAACAATGCTGATCAGGATTTCAAAGCAGCTTCAATCACAGCAAGGTTGGGGCCAACCAGGATCAGGAAGAGCAGCACAACCAACACTGCGCCTACGAGCAGGACAATTGGCTCAATCATCCGAGGAAGGTATTCCATGGCAAAATCGAGGTCTTTCTTTTTCTCCTCGGCAAAGCGATGCAGCATTGCGCCGTACTCTCCGGAGAAACTTCCAACCTGCAGGCAATTGGCCAATTCCAGCCCATCGGGTCCAATACGCTTGCGCTCAATCATGAAAGCTTGAGAAAGATCATTCCCCGCCTGCGCGTGACGATGTATCGCCAGGTAGTAGTCGCGGTAAACGCAATTTGCGGATACCTTTGCTATCAGCGGGAATACTGCTGAGGCCGCGACACCGGAGCCCAACAACAACGCCATCGCACGTGTGGTGCGGACCAATATCGACGCCGCGAACAAGCGACCAAGCACCGGCAGCTTCAATTGGGCCCGTTGCACGAAATCCGCGCCCAGTAATCGTCGTCGGGCCGACACCATCCAGGCTGCCAAAATCAAAGGCCCCAAGATCAACCAGGGGCGTTCAGTGACGAACATAACACTCGCCACAACGAGGCGATTATACAGCGGCATCTCAACCCCGAGGAGAGTCAGGAGCTCCCCCATTGTGGGGATGAAACTGAATGCAGCGAACGAAACAACGATGCCGAAGATCAACAGAATGATCGACGGATAAATGCAGGCACTGGCGAGCTTTTGTTCCAAGTCAGAGGTTTCGGTGGCGATTCGCGCGAGCTCATCCAGAATTCGGTGCGTCTCACCCATGCTCTCGCCAATTCGCAGTAGCGCGACATGCATGGGCTGAAAAATTTCAGGAAAGGACTCCGCCGCCTCCGATAACTCAATACCATCGTGGGAAATCCGCATCCAAAGCGCGCCCAGCACACCACGCATAACAGGCGTGCGGCAACGCAACGCGGAGAGCTGGAGCGCCTTCGCCGTCGATGCTCCAGATGCCATGCAACGACTCATTGATTGAAAAAAGCGGGCCAGTTCGTGTTTCGCCGGACGCCTACCAGCGGTCTTCGTACGGAGTGCCGTATCAAACCCGCCGGCATCAATCAGCTCCGTTTGCTCATCCGGTGCCTTGCCGCAACCAGCAATAGCGACATCCGCATTGGGTGCCAAAACTTCCACCGTTCGCTCTGGCGCTACCGGCGAGCTCAGCCGAACCAGGAAAATTCTCCAAGCCTGGAATGTATTCGTTTTCATTGTTCAGGAGGCCGGTCCGCGGTGCGCGTTTCGATAATAAACCCCAACGCCGGCAGGTTGCCATCGGTCGTTGAAGCGGTCCATGGAACAACCACAACTGCCCCCGCACGTTCTGTTCGACCGTCGCCCAAGGGAACCGGTTGCAAGGTTGGCTCGGCCACCTCTGCCAAGGGATACGCAGTCCTGGCGGGGTCAAATCCATGCACAACTGCCTGAGCCTGCGCAGCAGTGTGCGTTTGCAAATTGGCCGACTGTTCCTGCATCGCGCGCAATTCGTCCGACGCAATCAGCAAACGAATCATCGGACCCGATACCACTGCAATCACTGCCATTGCGATGAGGACCTCCAACAGGGAAAACGCACAGCGTTGAGCATTCAAAGTCATCATTGTACTTCGCCCCTTACCCCCACCAACAACGCGCGAGGCGAGACGGCGGCCAACGTATCCCCGGTCGATGCGCTGGCAGGATTCAGCGTTAAATCAAGTGCGGGAAAAACTTGTGCAGCAGACAGTGCATGAAACGCAAATGAACCATCGACGCGCAAACTCCCGCTAGCCGAGCAAGCCGGACCGAGCCACAGCGCTCCGTTAATTTCTGCGCCTTGATCGGTGGACAACGCACTGTTTGTAAGCAGGCGTAAACGCGGTGACGGGTCGCCGCCTTCCAAGCGAACGGTCGTCTTCGCACTGGGCGGACCCGGATTCAAAACAGCCACGACGCCGGGACCACCGTTGCCACCATGGAGAATAATTTCGCCTCCTCCCGAGGGTGCGACCACCACCAGACTGCGACCAGAAACGGCGGACAAGTCGACCGTCAACACACCGGTGTCATCATCGAAATCGAAACCGTTAACTGCGGCGTTTTCATCTTTAGTCTGGTCGAGATTCCAGGTAACGCTCGCCGCGCTGAGTAGCGTCTGAAGATAGGCGTCTGACCAAACCCACTCCCATGCATTCCAGGCCAAGGAAACGCGTGAGCGGTAGGCACTGGGCAGGATTGCAGCCCCGGAGAAGAAGTCCGGCGACGCCGTGCTGTCTGCCGCCGGATCGTTTTCAGTAAGGATCAACGCGTGCCCATCGACGGGCAAATTTGCGACTACGCCAGCAGCCTCAACCGGAGGAGCAGGCGGTGGACTAATGGTTGCAGGAAGGCCATATGCAATCAGGTCGTAATTCGTGAGCGGCACCGAGAAAAGCGATGCGATGATGCGATACGTTCGGTCTTCCAGCGCATTGCCATTGCTGCGCACGAACTCCATCGCAACGGTTCCGAGCGGTGTATATGGACCATCGATCAGCGAGGCCAAACCGATGTCATTTGCCATCACTGCTGTCATGTCGCGCGTGACGCCAGGTGAAGCGGCTGCCGGATAAAAGTTGTGCGCAGGTAAGTCGGGATACGTCCCGATAGGCGAAAGGGTCACCCCGGACGCATTGATCAGCCATGCGTTGAGCCTGGTTTCGATGGCCGTTTCCAGTGACCCCGGCTCGTTCGTTGGAGCGGTTTCCGCCAGCGCGAGGATCGCTTCACGCACAAGCCGCCCGAGGGAATCCGCCTCCATGCGAGCTTGTTGCTGCCCGCCAAAGGCAACCGTTGCCGAATGACTGGCGAGACGCTGCAGGGAAAGCCCGGAGATCAACAGCGCGGCTATGCTGAACAAAAGCAGCGCGGCCACAATCGTCATCCCCGGTTGAGTGTCGTCCTGCTTCATCTCAAAATTGACGCACCGCTGGCGCAGAATAAATGAATCGGCTTACGGGTGCTGCCGCGCCGGTAGCAGGCATTCCCGTCAACGCTGGGTCTGGAAAAACCATGGTCGTCGGGCCGGGCTCCACTCGTCGCCAAGCCGGGTCCCAGCGAATCCAGCGATGCGTCGCACCGGGAGGCATTGCCCACTGATCCGCCTCAATCGGACGATAAAAACGATACTCCAACGCATTAGCCAAACCTGGCCCGCAGCGAAGCTGAACCCGGTAGCAGGCTTTACTGTCGTCGACAAAGCGTCGGACCTGGGCAATTGCCAGCAGGGAGCTGGCGTCACGCATCAGCACGACAGTGAAGTCGCCCGGCGCAGGGTTGCTGGCAAAACTCAATACCGGTGACCAGGCGTTGGCTGCGGTGTAGCTGCTCAGCAAGTCGCTCGCATGGACCGCTGGCAACGAGTCCGTAGCAAAGTCCCATGCGAGGGGCACGCCGGGGCTGCCACTAACCGGATCGAACCCCACCCCGCCGAAGACATAGACGCCCGCCGCGGCGGAGAGCATTTCGTTAAACATATCATGCAGCTCGACCGCGGATGCCAAAGCCGATGCAGCCGGTGCACGCTGATACACAAGGTCATCAAAAATTTTGGGCTCAGGCCGGAATCGCTCAACCAAAGGTAGAAACAACGCAACGAGCACCCCGATGACCAGCGAGCTAAGCGTCATCGCCACAATGGCCTCGAGCAGTGAGAAACCAGCTTTGCTGCGTGCGGTCATAGGTCGTAATTCACCATTTCCCCACCGCGATAGAGCGTCACCTGGCCCGGTAACGAATCCGGCAAATCCATGGCGAAATCCTGCGGGGCAAAATCAGCCAACGTGCCCGAAAATCCGCCCAGATAATCACGAATTAAGAGGAAGCGCGCACTGTCATTGGCAGCAGCGTTCCAATCAGCTCCAGCAGTTGCCACCTTCATTCGGTAAGTCTGAATGGCGAGGTTGATGGTCTGTGCTCGTGCGATAGCGGCGGACTCGCGCCCGTGCTCGCGTGCCGCAAAAAAATTCGGCGTGACGAAGCCAAGAAACGCCAGCATCAGACCAAGCGTCACCATCAACTCGAGGAGCGAAAGACCATTGCGGTGTATGTGAGTCTTCATACAAGGAAGGTCGTCGCTTCGCTCGTTCGCAGGCGGATTATCTTCATTAAATCTAACGCGAAAAAGCCTGCAACCGAAGCTGCAGGCTCGCGAAGAAAACTGGATATCTTACCAGCCCTCAAAGGAAGCAGGTGTATGCTCATGCGATTCGTCTAAGCTACATGTTAGATAGAGCTCACCGATCGCCGGGACTTGAGAAGCAAACGAGTACGAACCACCTTCAGGGCAAACCGGCTCAGATTCCAACCAGAGCCCTGGGCCAGCGATTTCGCCAATTTCCAAACTATCACCAACATTGAGCTCATATGCAGCTGCATGGCTGCGAACGGCTACCTGAACTGCACGATGATTTTCAATGCACTTAGCACGATTAGTTGCAGATTTAGCCTTCGTCATGCCAGGCACCAAAATATAGCCCATGGCAAGCATAACGCCAACAGCGACCATAAGTTCAATTGTCGAAAAACCCTTACGGGCCTTATTAATACGAGTGGTTTTCATAGTATTGAGTGGATAGTGGTTTGATGTGAAAATTCCGAACCCCGAACAATCACGAACCTAATTAGCGATAAATAAACCACCTAGCTCAAACATAAATCGGCCTCATGTGGTTACGTTATTGTATCCGCAGTGTTCCGACTAGATACACAAATCGAAAACGATGACCAAAAGCCCTAAAACTCGCATCAGCGTATTCACCGATGCAGAGCATTTCGCGTTCACAGCAACAACGAAACCAGTAAACAGCAGACTGATAATATAAGCACTTCTCCCCACAATACATTTATAAGGCACACGCGATCTGGCATTAAACCAGACAAAACCTCGCCCTATCCTTATATAATATAAGCAGTTATGGATGCATCTCGCATCAAATACATTTATTTCCCCGTTCGTCACATCGCCGGAACGAAGATGTATCAATTAAGTGGTTTACCTTTACCTCATTATATTGATGCTCACAAATCGACACCCGTGCGCGTGATAATGAATAGCCGACAGCCAGACGAATCTGTTGCTCATAGCGAATTCCTAAATTGCAGAGTTCGCAGGGCTATGCATACGCCCCAAGCAGCACCTAACTCCACTATTCATATTACAATTAGCCGATCCTTCTATTCCTTACGACACGGAATTCATTGAGGAACGGCTAATGTTAACTCAACTACAAGACCTGTTATTATTTCGTGCATTTCGTCCCCATGAAATGGATGTAGGCGCGACGTTAGCGGCACGATTGGCTGGCAAGCGGATACTCGGCGTTGCAGCAGATGAATACGGGGCAACCTTGGCCGCAATGCGTGTCTCGGCCAGTGGAGATATCGGACTGGTGGCAGCCACTGAACACTCCGCCGCAACCGGCGAGGCCCTGACTGCTGCGGTTAAGGCTTTTGTCGATTCACATCGCCTGCGCTACGCAGTGGTTCTGCAGTCGGGTGCGCTGGACGCAGTAAGCATTGAGCCGCTGAATGTAACTGGTGCAAACGCGGAACTGTCCACCGAAGTGCGGAAACAGCCTGGCCGATACTTTAGCGACCTGGACCCCGACCACGTCTATAGCGTGATACCGCATGCGGACTTTCCAACCGCGCTGCGATTCTCGTTTACCCCCGCTGCCTTTCACCGGGTGTGTGAAGCCATTGAGCAAGCCGGCTGCCGGGTGGCGCTCGCGCAAAATGGCGCTTATTGCCTGCTGCAACATTGGATGTCGCAAAGCCGCGGTGGCTTGCTGCAAGACGACCGCCCCGTGCTCGTGATCGATAGCGGAACGATTCTCCTGATACTATGCCGGGGCGGCGAATGGCGGCGCGTTGGTTTCCGAGTCCATATCCACCCGGACGACCTTGCGGAAAAAACGCTCGAGCTGCTCGCACGGTATGAATTCGATTCAGCCCAGCTTGCGATTATAGCTTCGGGTGACTGGGACGCCGCCCCTACCCTGCGCGAACGCTATCCAGAGCTGGAAATTGAGCAATATGGGGAGTCCACGTCCAGTGCTTCATTAGTGGCAGCTGGCCGGATCGCGGGCGTCGATATACGCGCCACGCCGCCCGCCACACGCCCGCGCTTGCCCAGCCGCTATCGTGCCTGGGGCATCATAGGCTATGCCGTGTTCGGAATAATCTGTCTAGCATGGGGGGCGTCGTTCTTCATTGAAGCGCATTGGAACAAGGCTGCGTCAAAGGTCGATGAAGACAATCAACGCCTGCAAAGCGAAGTGGCACAAATTCAGGAATCAACCCGCGAGCTGGCCGCGGCGCGAGACGAATTTCGAGCGCTCGGCGAATGGGCGAAAACCAACCACCACGCCCAACAATTGCTCGTCCTTCTATTCGAAGATCACCCGGCCAATATCCGCATGGAATCAGTGCAGGCGCAACTGGCCAAAGGCATGCCGCAATTGACCCTGACGATGCAATTTTCAGGACCACTGGACGCGCTGGCTACGCGGGTTCGGGCAATCAACGAACGGCTCGACCGCCACGGTTATGAGTTGGTTCAGTTGAAGCAGTCGGCGACCCGCTCGGGTGCCGTATATGAGTCTACCTACTTGTTGCCGGTTTTGAAGGAGGCCGTGCGATGAAAGCATACCGGGGACTCTTCATTGTCTTTGCGCTGGTAGCCCTCTTGCTGGTTCGGGAAACGGTTACCCGAATGGGGCAAATACAAAGCCAGGCGGAGACGGTGCGGACCGCCCGGATGGCCAACGCGATGTATCGCCAATCCCTTGATGTTTTGCGTGCGAAGGAGACGCAACTGCGGCGCGACATCGGCGCAATGGAAAACAATCTCGCCGGTTGGCGCGAGCAAGTTGCCGTCGATCCGGTGACCGTGTTGGGAGAAGTCATTACCGGTGCTTCGAACAACTCGTTGGGAGTGACGCAGAGTGTCACCAAGCCATACACGCCGGAACAAGCCGCGCCCAACGTGCGCGATGGGCATACAATCACAATCGGGGCCGTGGGTGCCTTTCACAACAACCTCCGCTTTGTTGGCATCGTGGAAGCACGCTACCCGAGCATGCGGGTTGAGTCGTTGGAGATGCGACCCGGGGCAGAAGAAAGCGAGCTCGTCGCGATGACATTCACCGGCTTCCTGCCCGCCTTCCATCTGGAGACGACGCAGCCATGAAGCACGGTATTTCATTAGTCACGACAGCGTTGGCGTTGACCAGCGCGTCATTTGCGGTTGCGACCAATGTGGCTCAACCGCCGGAACTCGGCGACTACCGTGCACCGCTTGAAATCCCGACGGAGTTCCCCAATCCATTTGCACGGCCCGCGGATCTGCAATCAATGCCCGAGCCGACCACTCAGCGCATCGATTCCCACCTCAGCCGTTTTTCGAGTTGGATTTCGCAGGCAAAAATTCGGGGAGTGGCGGGTGATTACATCGTGGTGGGCGACGAGGTCGTGCGCCGGGGCGGCGTCCTTCGCCTGACCGGTTCAGCCGAGAAAAACATTTCCCTGCCCGCCCTGAATGTCGTTTACCTTGGCGCGCACAATGGCATGGCGAAGTTCCAAGTGCACGCACTGACCGGTGGCGGATCGGATTTGGTCGAGATTAACCTGAAACAATTCCTGCCATGATCGCAACGCCACCCAGAAATGCGATCCGGCTAACCTCGGGGGAGCTCACTCTGGTCCGCGAGGCGGCCGCCGTCTGGCGTGAGTGGAGTCGCCAACTGCCACTCGATGACGATGGCTGGCTTCCCGTGGGTCGCGTGGGGCTCACCTTGATCCTTGGCCACACAGATGCCGGGCGGGCAACACTTCCCGTGGGGATTCCCGAAGCAGGTGTGCAACGTATGATCCTCCCAGGAAACGCCGCACACAACCTGCGCGAACGCTTGGACGCGGCGGACTTGTCCTCCGTCCAGGTGAAGGCGGCGACGCATACTGAAGCCGTGATCTCAACGGACAGCCTAACGGCGTGGGTGCGTGGGTGTCTGCAATGCCTGCCTTTACTTGACGGCGAGCGTGCGACGCTGACCCGCCTGTCCGAACAGGCCAGCGTGGCGGAAGCAGATTTGCCCGAAGCACTTCGCTTGTCATGGCTGAATGCGTCGCGCAGTGCCGCGGTGATCGACCTGCGTAGCCTGCCCCCCAGCCAGGCACCGACCGAGGACCTGGTTTCCCCCGCGATTCGGAGCCAGTACGCGGTCGAGCAGTTTTTTGCCGATGACGATGCGTGCTGGTTTGCCACCGCGCAATGGCCGTGGATGGAGCTGGAAGATCGACTGGCGGCGAAGACACGTGGGCGCGAGGCCCGACTGGCACTGGCCCCGGAAAGCGCGATTCGCAAATGGTCGCGTCAACGCCGCAACGCGGGTCACCCCCGGCATGATCGCGACGAACCGGAGTTTGCCCAAGCCGAGCGCCGCGAATCCGCCGCCCTCGTGCTGGACCGAAAGAAGCTGGCACATTTCAACCCGCGCGCCATTCACGCCACAGCCAGCGACATCATCGAATGGTCAATTGCAAAGGCCATTGAAATGGAGGCGTCCGATATTCATTTTGAGCAACTCAATGGGCGGGGTCGCATCCGTGTGCGGGTCGATGGCGAGTTGCGCGAACTCTGGGAACCAAGCATCGCGATGATGC
>JBNNDZ010000443.1:0-7575 GCA_050285865.1 Puniceicoccales bacterium | reverse complement strand
TAACCCCGCCAAGCCCGCGGTGTCCTTGCCAAGGGGACGCGTTATTGGTATGCTCGTGGGGCTATGAGAATTGTTTCACTTACCCCGATTGTTGTATTTGTCCGAGATCGTTTGCGGGCGGAGAGTCCGCCGTAGCGAGGGGATTCTTTTACGCCGGCTTGGTGGTTCGAGCGCGGTGCTGGGCCTGTTTTAACGGACGCAGACTTGTTTGGCTGGTTCGGAGGCTACGACGACGTTTTAAGTTTCACGCGAAGGCGCGAAAGGAATTTCCTTTGTGCCTCGGTGCCTTGGTGAGAAATAAAATACGTCAGCGTTGGTCTCTGAATTCGAGCGATACAAAGCGTCCCAGGGCTTAAACGGACGAGGGGTGGGATCCTGCATCCAGACCAGCACCCGCCCACCCGTGTGACTTGCCGGGGACAGGTTTTTGAATGCGGAATGCGGAATGCGGAATGAGCGTGACGCTTTTGAATGCGGATTGCGGAATGCGGAATGGGCGTGACGTAGCGGGTGTTGCGAAGCGTGATGTTTTTGCGTGACGTGTTGTGTAGCGTGTGTTGCGAAGCGTTTTTTGCGCGGGGTGTTGGCTGGCGTGGCGTGAAAGCGGCGTCGAGCCGCCGCACTCCAAAACTCGTCCGTTGAGGATTGTGGCTACTGGTCTTGCGACTTCTTTTTGTCGTCGTGGATGACTTCTTCCATGGTCAGGCCCGTTAGTTTTTCGATGCCTTGGAATAGTTTCCAGAGGGCAAAGAAGCTGAGGGGTAGGCTACAGGCACCGATGACGAGCAGACTGACCCAATATTGTGTGCCGACCTCGGCATTGAAAGCTGTTTGGTCGATACGCGGGTCCGTTTGCACGATGAGGCGCGTGAGGAAAAAGTTGAGCACGGCACTGACTAGGAATGACAGCGCGATGATCCACGTGCACTGCTTCATCAGTTCATTGAAGGACTGGCGCTTTTCCGGCGTGTCGATGCGGGCGTCGATTTTTTCCGCGTCGAAGATGTCGGGGTTGTAGAGCAGGGCGTGGATGAGCGGGTTTTTCGTTTTCAGGGAGACGACCACCGCGATGCCGATCAGCAGCGGGATGGCCGTTTCTTTAATTGCGAATACCATCGGGCTGAGCTTCAGCAGGCCAATGCTACCTGTCAGTAGGACGCCGGTAATGCCGAGCATCGATAGCAGGTTGTATTTACGGCGTTTGATGAAGTCGTAGATGAAATAGCCGATTGGGAAAAGCAGCGCGACGATCATTGCACCGGCCGGGCCCAGTGCAGGGAACCACGACTCGCCCTTGTTCAAAATCAGGACGGGCAGGATGAGGTTGAACCCGAGGTTCAGGAAAAGGTTTTCTCGCTTGGCTGGCGGTGGCATTGAAGCAGGGTGAATGTCCGCGCCGCCGCCAAGTCAACATAAATAGGCGTTGCCTTGGCTGGTGGGACGTTAATCTTGGAGCAAATGAGTGACACGCGGCCCATTCGTTGTCTGATTACCGCTGGCCCGACCCGGGAATGGCTGGACCCGGTGCGCTTCATCACGAATCCCTCCAGCGGCAAGATGGGTTACGCCATTGCGGAAGCCGCGCGGGACCTCGGTTGGGCGGTTACGCTGGTCAGTGGGCCGGTTGCATTGCCAGCTCCAGAAGGCGTTGCGTTGGTACAAGTCGTTACCGCCGAAGACATGCTCACCGCCGTGCAGAGTCATTTTGAGGTGTGTGATGTGCTCATCAAAACGGCTGCCGTCTGCGACATGCGCCCCGTCAAACGGGCTGATCAGAAGGTGAAGAAAGATGCGATCGAATGGAGCGTTTCCTTTGAGCCCACGCCGGATATTCTGAAGACCGTTGCCGCCGGGAAGCGGGCTGATCAGGTGGTGGTTGGCTTTGCAGCGGAAACGCAGGAGGTCGAATCCTATGCGCGGAGGAAGTTGTCCGAGAAGAACCTCGACTACATTTGCGCGAACTCCGTCGCCGGGCCCACGGGGGCATTTGAGTCTGATTCGAACGCAGTGCTGGTCATCAGCCGTGAAGGTGCGGAGTGGAAACTCGGCCCGGCGTTGAAAACGGAAGTCGCGCGGGCGCTGGTGGCGCAATTGGCGCAGGATGAGCGGTTGTCACGGTCGCATTTGAGGAGCGTTTAATACGATCCCGCAGGGCGGCTTTCATGCCGGGCGGAGTTTTGATTGCAAGGGGCGCTACGGGCTGCTTTTGTGGGAGTTTAATTGATGTTTGCGGTGCTTCGACAGCGATTTGCTTTCTTACTGGCGCTGGCGCTCGCTTGCAGTGGGGGCCTGGTTTTCCCGCATGCGTGGGGGCAGGCGACGGATGGTCAGGGCGTGGTGGCCGAACCGGCTTCTATGGTTGCCGATTGGCCTGCCTGGCGTTGGCAGACATTGGCCGGGGACGACGCCCTGCAACTCGGTTTACCGGGCCTGGCGGAAGGGCTTTACCTTGGCGTGCTGGAGGCCAATCCAGACTTGGGTGAGGAAGCGCGGGCATTCATTCAAGTGCGGCTCGCCTCGGCTCACATTGCTCAGCGGGAGTTTGCTGAAGCCGCCTCTGTTTTGCCGCCGGAACGGGGTCCCAACGCTGATGCAGTGGCGCTTCGACGGGCGATACTGGCCTATCAGGGAGGCAACTTAACCGGAGTTCGCGAGGCGCTGAGCCGGATTCGTCCGGCAAACTTGAGCCTTGCTGATCAGCCTTGGTATCACCTCTTGACTGGCATGGAAGCGCGCGCGCGGGGTAGTCAACAGCTGGCGGTCCAATCGTTGGATAAGGCGCTGGCATTGTCGGAATCTCTTTCTCCTGCTCAGGCGGCACAGATCGAAGCAGTGAAGATGCGGGGGGACGTTGTGGCGGGCCGCAATGACCCGGAAAATCTCAAAATGCTTCAGGAAAAGGTGAAGGAAACGCGAGGCTCGCGGGCGGGGTTTGAGTTCGCGCGACAGATGGCAGTAGTGCTCGACCGGATGGGCCGTAAGGACGAAGCCATCGCGGCCTTACGCGACCAGATGACGATGCTCACGGACCGCGAAACGGTGGAGGCAGGGCAAATTCTTTTGCTGATTGGCCTGATCTCCGGACGTGATTCTCAACGCGGGCAACTGGCGTTTCGCGAGATTTTATCGGGCAAGGGAGACGTCGCCACACAGCGGCTTGCGCTTTACTTGCTAGCCGCGACGGCTGGATCGGAAGATCCCGCCGCCCGTGACGTTTTTCGCCAGACCCTGGATGAATTGATCCTGCTCGACAACCATGCGTTGCGCGAAGAAATGCTACTCTTGCGGAGTCGCTTGCGGGTGCAGGCGGGTGAGTTGGGCGCAGCCGATCAGGATGTTGCGGAGGTCATTAACGACTACCCGGCCTCACCGTTGATCAACGACGCGCTCTGGCTCCGTGCCTACCTCGCGTGGAACGAGGGGCGTTACCGCAGCGCGGTCGAATTTTTGAGTCGGATTCGCGATGATATGCCACCGAGTCGTCAGCGGACCCGCGTGGGGGAGCTCATTGCGGACTGCCTTTTCCTGAAAGGTGACTATGCTGCAGCGGCCGATTTTTACGGGGCCGTATTGTTGGAAAGCCGTGCCCCCTGGATGTCCGAAATGCTTTTTTACCAGACCGTTCTGGCCAATGCCTTGGCGGGGCGCTGGGAAACAGCGAAGTCACTGTTGAACACTGCTAACGGGTATCCCGACACCGTCATCTGGCAGTCGGAATGGAACCTCCTCGACAATCTGCGTCGAGCGGGCAAGGCCGACGAAGCCCGTGAACGCCTGCAAAGCCTACTCAATTCCGCTCGCCCATTGCCCACCGAGGACGCGCTTCGTTGGCGATTGCAGTGGCTGCATGCGCGCTTGGCGTACGACACCGGTGAGGCCGATGTGGCCGTTGCCGATGCCCGCTCGCTGGCAGAAGAAATTGAAACTGCGCTATCGCTGGGCATTGAAAGCACGCCCGAGATTGCGCCGGAAGTCGCCAGCCACCTGCGTTTGCTGGAGGGGCAGGCTCTGATTCGTTCTGGCGAGCCAGAAGCGGGTATTGCGGTGTTCGAGAAGCTGCGTTCGGATTATCCCGGCAGCGACCCGGCGATTTTATCCATCTTGGAGGAAGCACGGTATTTTGCGGGTAAATACAGCCTCGCCGAGGCGCAACGCCGCCTGCGGGAGTTGGCCGACCGCTACCGGGACAGCCCGCATGCCCCCGCCGCGCTTTATGAAGCGGCCATTATTGCGGATCGTCAGGGGCTCGAAACCAATCGCCGTGAGTCGCTTTCGATTTTGCGCGACTTGATCGACCGCTACCCGAATCACCCCTTGGTGTTCCGCGCGCGATTGCTGCAGGGCAATATCGCGCGTCAGCTTGGCGAGTTTGGTGATGCCCGCGTGGTATATGAAACGGTTTTGCGGGAGTTCCCGGACCACCCGGAAATCTATCTGGCGCAGCTTTACCGCGCCAACACCTTGCTGGCGCGCTCGGGAGATGACCCCGCCTTGCTAGATGAGGCAGCCGCCGGGCTGGAAAGTCTGTTGGACGCCTCGTCCGTTCCGGTGGACGTCCGCGTAGAGGCCGGTTATTTGCTGAGCCGGATTCAAATGCAGCAGCGTAACCGTCAACGTGCGGCTGAAACGCTGTGGTTGGTCTTTTCGCAATTTTTGCGTGATCCGGCAACCGCGGCGCAATTGGGGGCCAATGGGCGGCACTGGATGGCGCGATGCCTCCTTGATTTAGGCGATATCTTGGAGCAAGAGGGCGACATCGACGACGCGCGTGAGGTTTACGCCCAGTTCAATCTCCACGGCCTTCCGGGCCAGAACCTAGCCGCCGCCCGCCGCGATAAGTTGCGTCAGGTTGGGCAGTAGGAGATTTGTCGTATTGGTGTATGGTTGGATTAACGGAACCGAATCCGAGGCAAGTACTACCGGCTTCATCGGCATGGGGAGTCTGGGGGAGAGATTTTCGAGAAGAAAACCCGGGGAAAACGCCGTTGACGGCGAACCAAAGGGCTCTCAGGGTGTCCCATTCGCAAAATACGGCCCTTAGCCATGATTGGATCCCTCTTTAAAAAGTTTTCAGGTAGCCACTACCGCAAGTTTTACAAGCGTGCGAAGCCCATCGTCGAGCAGATCAACAAGCTCGAGGAGGAGTATCAGTCGCTGAGCGATGAGCAGCTCCAGGCCAAGACCAAGGAGTTCATGGATCGCTTCCAGAAGTCCTGGAACGAAGGCAAGGAGCGCCTGGGCGGTGAAAATGCTGACCACGAAAAGCTGATTGCACTCAACAAGGAGATCCTCGATGGACTCTTGCCCGAGGCATTCGCTGCGGCGAAAAACGGAGCCCGTCGCCTGTGTGGCCGCGAGATCGAATACACCGGCACGAAGGACACGTGGAAAATGGTCCACTACGACGTGCAGTTGTTGGGCGGCATGGCGCTGCATGACAATATGATCTCGGAAATGGCGACTGGTGAAGGTAAGACGCTCGTTTCCACGCTCCCACTTTATTTGAACGCGTTGTCCGGGCGTAATTGCCAACTGGTCACCGTCAACGAATACCTGGCCCAGCGCGACGCCGAGTGGATGGGCCACCTGTTCAAGTTCCTCGGTCTCACCGTCGGGGTGATTCGCAATCAGCAGCCCAACGACGAAAAACGTGCCGCCTACGAGTGTAACCTCACTTACGGCACGGCGTCAGAATTTGGTTTCGACTACCTGCGCGACAATGGCATGGCCTCCAGTTCGGAGCAGCAGGTGCAAAAGGACCACTACTACTGCATCGTCGACGAAATCGACTCGATTCTGATCGACGAAGCCCGCACGCCGCTGATTATTTCCGGCCCGGTCAATGAGGACCGCGAGGCCCCGTTCATGGAGCACAAGCCAGGCATTCAGCGGCTTGTCGCCGCGCAGGTGAAGCTCTGTAATAAGCTCGCTGGTGAAGCTAAGGACATCCTTGATGACGAAAAGGGCGACCGCGATCTGGCTTTCCACAAGCTACTCCAGGTCAAGCTGGGCATGCCCAAGAACAAGACTTTCATGCGCCTGATGGAGCGCGGCGACGTGCGTCATGCGTTCGAGAAGTTCGACGGCGAAATGCATTCGGACTTCCAGAAGACGGTCCTCTTCAACCTCAAAGAAGAGCTGTATTACGTCATTGACGAGCGCCAACACCAGGCGGATTTGACCGAAGTTGGCCGCAAGTACCTCAACTCGAGCGACCCTGATGCCTTCGTGATGCCGGATCTGCCGAGCGAGTTCATCGAGATCGACAAGGACCCGGATCTCGACGACGAAGGCCGCATGAAGGCCAAGCAACAGGCTGAGGAAGATTTCTCCAAGCGCAGCGAAGACCTACACTGCATCAGCCAGCTTTTGCGCGCCTATTCCATCTATGAACGCGACAAGCAATACGTGGTTTCGGAAGAGGGCAAGGTGGTCATCATCGATGAAAACACCGGTCGCCCGATGCCGGGTCGTCGCTGGTCCGAAGGCCTCCACCAGGCCGTTGAAGCCAAGGAAAACGTGAAGATTGAGAAGGAGTCAAAAACCTTCGCGACGATCACGATTCAAAACTATTTCCGCATGTATGAAAAGCTCGCCGGTATGACGGGCACGGCGGAAACCGAGGCGCAGGAATTTCACGACATTTACAACCTCAGCGTCATGGTCATCCCGACCAACAAGCCCTGCATTCGGGTGGACGACAACGACGTTATTTTCAAGACCCGTCGCGAGAAGTTCAATGCGGTGGTGGAAGACGCCATTGCGGCGCACGAACGTGGCCAACCGGTGCTGCTCGGCACGACTTCGGTTCAGGCCTCGGAGCTCGTTAGTAAGATGCTTCAGCGCAAGAAGGTGCCGCATTCGGTGCTCAATGCGAAATTCCACCAGCAGGAGGCGGACATCGTTGCAAACGCCGGTCAACGTGGTGCCGTAACCGTTGCCACCAACATGGCGGGTCGCGGAACGGACATTAAGCTTGGCGAAGGCGTCCACGACTTGGGCGGTTTGCTGGTTCTCGGCACGGAGCGTCACGAATCCCGCCGCATCGACCGCCAGTTGCGCGGACGTTGTGCGCGTCAGGGGGACCCCGGCCACACGAAGTTTTTCATCTCGCTGGAAGATGACCTCATGCGTCTGTTCGCGAACGCTGGTCCGATCTCGAAGATCCTCCAGAGCTCGTTCCAAGAGGGCGAAGTCCTTGAGCACCCGCTCCTGAACCGCTCCATCGAAACGGCGCAAAAGAAGGTTGAGCAGCAGAATTACTCGGTCCGTAAGCGTCTGCTCCAATACGACGACGTCCTCAACCGTCAACGTGAAGTCATTTACGGTATCCGCAACGACGCCCTCCACAGCGACAACCCGCGCGAAATCGTCTTCGAAATGATTCAGGAGGAGATCGAGGAGCGTTGGGAAACCATTGCGCCGGGTGACAAGGACCCGCAGGCCGACGACGTCGAAAACTTCCTTACCTGGCTCAACAGCCATTTCCCGGTCGCCATCAAGGCGGAGGAGCTTGCCAAGCCACGTGGTGAAATTGTGCCCTTTGTCATCGAGCGAATCAACTCCGCTTACACG
>JBNNDZ010000442.1:0-5553 GCA_050285865.1 Puniceicoccales bacterium | reverse complement strand
ATTTCGAGCCTTCGACCGGTGGCAGCGCGGTTCCGTGGTCAGGCGGGGCTACTGTTTCGGCAGTATCTGAGCCGACGGTGGTTGAAGGCGTGCGGACTTCGCCGACATATAACCCGACTCCAGCGCCTTCGACGCGGAACTCGGCGACGGCGGAGCCATCCGTCACACAGCCCAGTATATGGGCGACTCCAGCCACGGCGCGTCAGGAACCAGATGCGGGGCAATACACCACAGGAGGCTACGCAGGGCCGGCCTCCAAGTGGTCGATTTTCTGGACTGCGTTGATTGTCTTCGTGAGCGTTCTGGTTGGCGGCGTCGTTGTTTACTTTGCGGTGAAGTCGATGATCGAGGAGGACGAAGCGGAAACCCGTGCGGTCGAAACCCGTGCATTGAATCCTGGCGCACAAAACCGTGGGCAGGGCGATAATTTTTCACCACCATTGCGTAGCGCCAACGGGCCGGGACAGCGATCCAATGGTCGCCCGGGAACGGCAGGCCGCGGGGAGCCGGGGCGTACGTCACCGCGTCAATTCGAAGGCGAACGCATCACCGGTGAAATGACCAATCGCCCAGAGTTTGGCCACGATTTCGAGCTCCCGCGCAGTAGTATGGTTTTCTCCTGGGCCCCCCCGTTTGATTTCGCCATCGGCGCGCCAGGGTTTGATCAGGGGACCAAGGACGACGAAAAACCGCAGACGATGATTGTTTTCACGGAAGGCTTCTGGGTTGCGCAAACCGAGGTCACGCAGGCCGAGTTTAAGCAATACATGGGCGAGAATCCGAGTCATTATCTCGGCGATGGTAACCTGCCGGTTGAGAACGTTACCTGGTTTGAGGCCATGGAATTTTGCGAGAAATTGAATCAGGAGTACCGCGACCTGCTGCCCGATGGGTATGCGTTTACGCTGCCGACTCAGTCGCAGTTTGAAGCGATGTCGGCCGAGGGCTCTAACGGGCTCCACGGTGGTGTAGACGACATCGAATCCATCGCCTGGGCAAGTTGGTCCGGAGTGCAGACTACCCAGCGGGTAGGGCAGCTTCCGGCCAACGAATGGGGCTTGCACGACACGTTTGGGAATGTGGCTGAGTGGACCCGCGACTGGTATGGGCCGCAACTGCCGGGCGCAAGTGTCCGGGATTGGGAGGGCCCCGTTGAAGGCACGGAAAAGGTTGTTAAGGGGGGCACTTTCAATGATGAGCGCCGGGAACTGCGCGTATTCAACCGCTACTCGCTGCCGCCCGATGAGCGTCGCCCTCTCGTTGGCTTTCGCGTTGCACTGGCCCCGGTTTCTGACCAACTTTAACCTGATACCATCACTGCTATGATTGAAGACCAGCACACCAATTCGACTGCCATCGAG
Organism: Puniceicoccales bacterium; assembly: GCA_050285865.1. Lineage (GTDB taxonomy): Bacteria > Verrucomicrobiota > Verrucomicrobiia > Opitutales > Cerasicoccaceae > Cerasicoccus. Next base: position 4,192 of record JBNNDZ010000442.1, on the reverse strand, counting down.
CCCGGGTTGAAGATCACCGTCCAGGGCAATACTTACATCTCGAACGACGGCGACATTCTCGGCCGCGAGGGCACTGTCGCCAAGGACGTATTTTACTTCATCAACACCGTTTCGCGTCGCCACGCACTCGTGAGCAAGCGCGAAGGTTACTGGTACATTACGGTGCCCAAATCGGTGAACAACTCGACCATGCTCGACGGCGTGGAGATCGAGCGCGACGTGCCGCAGCGTATCAACGGCACGCGCATCCTGAAGATGTCCGAGGGCTGCGTGGTGACGCTCCAAGCGTAATCGAAACGCCTTATTTTCGCGAGGACATTCCCTGATTTGAGCACTGTGATCTTGACGAATCGGTGACGGATTGTTTCCGATCAACGATGCGCAGGTTTTTGATTTCGCTGGTATGGGTGCTGCCAGTGATGGCCCTCGGCACGATGTTGCCGACGGTCAAGGTGTCGCCCGGAATCACGGCAGAGGTCAGCCCGTTGCTCTTTGGTGGCGTGCTGGAAGGTGGCAACGCCCGGGTGCTTGGTGCTGGCGTGGACGGGGCGGACTTAGTCCTCGACCCCGAAACCGGTGAGCCGCGCGAGGAGATTGTGCGCTTGTTGCGCCGTATTGATGTGCCCGCCGTGCAGTTTCCCGGTAATGAAGCCCTGCGCGGCTGTGACCCGCTTGCTTGGGCGCAATTGATTACCCAGCCCGAGCTTGACGCTCCGGGGCAGAAGCCTCGCTTTGGCTACTTCGAGTTTTTCACGCTGGCCGAGGAGTTGGGCTGGAAAACAATTCTCCCGATCAATTTTCAGCCGATCGTTGCGGCGAAGACCGATGAGGCCCGCCACCAGGCGATTCTCGATGCCTGTGGCGTTCTGGCTTACGCCAGCAGCCCGGAGTCGGCAACCTTGCCCGAGGGCATGCCCGCATGGCCTGCGGTTCGCGCTGCGAATGGGCGTTCCGCGCCGTTCACCGTGGATTACGTGCGCATCGGTGGAGCGTTTGAGGGTGGGGCAGGACAACCGGAGACAGCGGCGGCGGCGCGTCACATTCAGCTGTGCCTGCTCGAAACAATTGCCATGCTGCGCGTGTTGCAACTGGACGTGCCGGTCATCGTCGACGCCGCGCTGGGGCCAGCTTCGGAGCTGAGTTCCAAGGTGCTGGCGCGTGTTTTCAGTGACCCGGCGGTCCGGGAGGCGGTGAGCTTTCTCAACGTTGACCTGCGGCGTCCGGGTGAGCTCGAGCGTGTGGAAATGTTTAACAAGCCCGTCGAGCTGAACACGGTGGACGGCGACCGCATCTGGTATGCAATGGTCAGCGCGCCGGATATCGATGAAACCGGGCAGGCTACGCTCGACAACGGTGACGACGCGGAATTGGCCCTGGTCGCATCTGCGGGTGAGCCGCTCGTGGTTAGCCAGTGGAACTGGGATGCGGGCACGGCCCGTCACCCGGTGCTCGACTCCCGTTTTGCGCAAGGGCACGCGTCGGCGGGTGTCATCCACGCGATGCTGCGTCATGGTGGCGTTGCGCTGGGCATGCACGCAAGCCTGCTGGGGGATGCGGGGGCAGGCAGCGCGATCCGTGCTCCGGCTGATTCCGACCCCTTCCTGCAACCTGTTGGCGAGGTGCTCAAGTTTTACCGTGAGAATGTTGGCAGTTCCGTTTTTTACTGTGACATCGAGGACGCCACGCTCTGGGAACAGCCGCTGCGCCTGGGCGAGTTGGAGCCCGCAAAATTCATTTCCACGCTCGACGCCGTGGCCACCGGGGACGAGCGCACGGTCAGCATTCACCTGATTAACCGCCATTTCCGCCGCCCGCAACACGTCGACATCGACCTCTCGGACTTCGTCACCCAGCGCGGGGTGCCGCTACAAACGGAGGCCGAGGTAGTGGTCCTCGAAGGCAGCTTGCTTCCCAATCCCGAGCCCACCGACAGCGGCAAAAACCGCATCATCCTGTCGAAGCGCTACCTGCAATTTGACCCCATGGGCCGTGCGACGGTAGAGCTTCCCGCCCGCTCGCTGGTGGTCATCAAGGCCCGGCGCTGAGCTAGTAACAAGAGGGGCTAAAGAGCTATGCGAGCAGGGTACAAATGTGAGTGTTTTTGCTCCCGATCAGTGCCAACGGTTCTCCCTGAAATGTTAATATGAAAAGCCTGGGGTCTTTGTTTTTTCCAAAGCCACCATTTTCCCAAATCGGGCCCTCGACAGCCACTGGTGTATGTCTACCTTGCTTTCTGCAGTTCATTTATCCGATTTAAAAAGCGAACTTTCAGATCTATATCATCACTTGTGGTTATTGGTGGGGAGTCGACATATTTCCACTCGCTTTGCATATTAGTTGCGCCCCTAATTATATGCCTGCGAATATATCCGTCTTCGAAAAAAGTATAAGTTGACTTTATATCATTAGAATCTTCATCGATCCCTTCGATTACAACATTCCAAATTTCAATTCCATGGAGCTTTTCGTAGAAAATCCTTGCACCAATTGACGCGGTGATCGGCGGTGGTGGGTAGAATTCTTCAAATTCGCTATCCGGCACAAAAAACTTACTTTCACCAATAGACAACACCAACCCTGCATACTTCCCTTTTTCAATATCAACCGATATCGAAGTTGCGATAGGTGTCTGATAACGTTCGCCTGTATATGACTGACCTTCAATATGGAAAGAGCTGTAGTCTAGCTCGTACGGCGTTCCGGCAATCACGTATTGCGATTTAGAAAAACAACAGATTAGTGAAAAGAAAATAATTTTAAAGATCATAATGATTTGACGCCTTCAATGGGCCTTGCAATTCCCCAAGGATCAATGATGTAACCGGGCGGATTGCAAGCAATGTGTCAGGCCTTTCATGTTAACATTTTTTCTCCCAAATCGATATTTCACGCGATGCCGCGTGCATTCCTTGTCTTGTTTTACTGAAATGTTAATATGGAAAGCCTGACCCCCCTTTGGGCCTCTCCCGTGTTAGCGGCGTTGCCCAGAAGCGACTGGTACAAACTCGATTTTGTTTTTACGCGCCCATCTGACCGCCATAGCCATGAGGTTGTTAGTCTCTGAGTCCTCCAATTCAAAATACAGATGATCCATGGAATTGCAGAGTTTTCCGAACTTCTTTTCCCAAAGTTCGATATGTTCACAACGCCTATTTCTGTCCGATGGAATCGACCCTTTGGGGAATTCATTTTTGATTTCCTTAAACTTTGCTGCTAAGTTTTCCGATCCAATTGTTTCCAGAGCCCAGTCAAGCTGATCCGCTTCGTCTCCAGTGCTATTAGAAAGATAAGTTGTAGTTCCTCCTCCGTTTGTCTCGAAGCGGTAACAGTAGATTAGTGCAATTAATTTCTCTCCATCAGGCATGTGCTCTTTGCCTATATTGTTAAATGTATAGAGGCTGCGATCAACTAGGCCGAAGAAGAAGTCTTCGTCTTCTTCAATCGTGAATAATTCTTCGAGTTCTTTCGGCTGCTCTTTCGCTTTTGGTGGTAGTTCCGTTTGTGTGTTTGCGCATTGTTTTTCGATGAAAGATTTCACCCTATCGATGCGTTCTTTATCTTCTTTAGGTGCAAATAACCGTTTTATTGTGAGTAGTGGATTCATTTTCCTTCCATTCAACGTTGATCCGATTGACTGGTTATAGATTTATTTAGTGTGGTAGTCATCTTACACTTGGATGATTTTAGCCCAGTGGAGTAGGAGCTCTTCGGCTTTCTCTGCCCTTTATTTCAGAAACTTATCTTTCGCCAGTCCCATGTGGCCTGATGAAATGTCGAGAAGCAATCTGTAGAGTTCTTTCTTTTCCTTTTCTTTCTTTGTTAGAACGGTGTAGACGGTCGAAATGTAGGCATCGTATTCATCTCTCGCTTCTGGGACTCCAGCAACTCCAATAGGGTCCCAAATGTAGTGAAGCACTTCATCGACTCTCTGCCGTAGCTCGATTTGGTAATGCTCTAGTTTTGGGGACATGCTTTCTTTCCTCGAACGTTGAGGGTATGTGCGAGAAATGCATCAGCATTTTTCGTCACATATCCCGATTTGTTAGCTTTCCATGTAGTTAATATAGTCTGAGAAGGATTTGTGAAACGAGTCAAATTCCCAACCACAACTATCTAAACCGCGGAACTGCCATAATCCGTTCTTTTTGATGTAGCCGAACATGAATCCAGCCTAAAGGATTTTAATAATGGC
>JBNNDZ010000441.1:0-3566 GCA_050285865.1 Puniceicoccales bacterium | reverse complement strand
GTGTCTTCTGCAGCCCAGAAATAGGAGCCGTCAATGCCGGTGTATCCACTTAGGACATGTATGTCCGAGCCATCCGTTCGTCCCCAGTGATCATTTCCAATTACATCAGGGGTATTGTTGTTGAACTCAGGCGTGGATGAGTAGCGTGTTCCCTGACCGTCCGTCTCGAACGACTCGTGAAAAATGACGGCACCCTGCATGGTAGTTGCCAATAGTGCTGTAGTGATTATAGTAGTAGCTTTCATATGGATTCGTAGTAAGAAGCAAAGGCTTTAGTTGGGGTCAATGCCCGATATGGTGGAATTTGTTACGTAAAAGTGTAATTTGTGTTACACAAGAACGCCCCGACGTATGGTCGAGGCGTTAATAGCAGCACCGTAAGAAACGCTAACTGATTATCAGTTTTCGAGCGAGCTCGACGGCACGGGCAAAACTGGTGGTTTTTGCCTGGCCCTTGCCTGCTAATGAGTAGGCGGTGCCGTGGTCGGGACTGGTGCGGACGAATGGTAGTCCAAGGGTCAGGTTGGCCGCATGGTCGAAGTCGATCACCTTTAGCGGCGCGAGTCCCTGATCGTGATACATGGCGATGATGACATCGAACTCACCCTGAAGCTGACGCCAGAAAATGGTGTCGCCGGGTTGGCAAGTGGACAATCCGGGATGTTTGGCTCGGAGTGAATCAAGGATGGGGTCGATGACGCCTTGTTCCTCGAAGCCAAGCAGTCCGCCTTCGCCCGCGTGCGGGTTGAGCCCGCAGACGCCGATCCGGGGAGCGCCTTTGGTTCCGAGTCGTTCCGCCAGGAGCGCTGCATTGCTTACTGCACGTTCCAGCGTTTCATAATTCAAGTGGTTGGGGACGTCAGCCAGCGGAATGTGCCAGGTGGCGAGTACGACGCGAAGCTTTCCACCGGCAAAAGCCATGCTGGGAGAGCCGTGCCAGCGCTCCGCAAAAAACTCTGTTTGCCCAGGGTGGCGCCATCCCGCACGCTCCATCCAGTGTTTGCTTACCGGGCCTGTTACGACCCCTCGGTAGCGGCCCTGGCGGCAGCCGAAAGCGGCTTCTTCGAGGGCGTCCAGTGCGATTGCGGCACCTTCGACGGAGGGCTCACCCGGGGACGCTCGAAATTGGGCATCGCCAACTGGCTTACAGTTTTCGTGCCGCATTTCGTATAGCCATGACTCAGGGCCAATCAGGCAGATGTCTTTTGACTGATCGGCATTCTCCTTGAGCCAGCGTTGGATGATTTCGGGTCCGACGCCCGCCGGATCGCCGCAAGTAATGGCAAGTGGAAGCATGAGGTGGACTTTAGGGGAGAAAGTTTGATGGAGAAAGAATATCCCGACCCGTTAACCTCGCTTTAGATTTTATGCGGCGCTAGCGGGTGCGCACACGCCAGACGTGGTAGCGGCCGAAGCTTTTGATGTGCACCGAAATGTCTTCCTTGGACACGCTTTCGTCGATGTTGGGGACGGCTTTGTCGATCAGGATGTCTCCACCGCCGCAAACGCCGCAAAGGCGACTGGCGACGTTGATCGGGCGGCCGATGTAATCGTCTGCGCCGGGAATCTGGCTGGCCAGACCGAAGGAGATGCCGACGGCGACTTCTTCCGGGGCACCATGGCTGAATTGCGGACTCTTGCGGACAAGGTCCCACTTTTCCTGCAGTTCCTGCATGCCGGTCAGGCAGATGTCGAGCGCCGCGGCGCGGTCTTCATACGTGGTTTCCCAAAGCACGAGGACGCCGTCGCCTAGGTATTTAATCAGATCCGGACGAAACTTCAAAAAGCGCTGTTCGACGCTCTGATAAAAGGCATACATGAGCCCGCAGGTGTACGGACTCTCGATTTGTGGTTGCTCGCAGAAGGCCGAGAAGCCGCGCAGGTCAATGATGGCGGCGAGGACTTCGCAGGGGATGCCGAACTCAATCCGGGGGTTCGTGTCGACATCGAGTTGGTACTTATCGAAGAGGATTTCCTCGAACTCAAACGTGTGCAGACGGGTAATCTCGGGGGTGTTGACCGTAAGTCCCATCGGTGTCGCCGAGGTTTCACCGGCCTCCGTCACGTAGTCGACGATGGCATGCGCACCATGTTCATCACCGCCTTTGAAAAGCTTGGCGTGAAAACGGGTCACTGACTGAGCCTGCTTATGCAGTATCTTGAGAATGAGGGAGATGTCCTCTTCGTCCTCGACGATGGCACCTTCGCCCGAATAAATGCTGTAGCGGACTTTGGGGAAGTGCGGCTGCACGCGCAGGAGATAGCCGCAGATGTCCCAGAAATCCGTAAAATCAAGGTAGGGAACCGGATAATGGCGGTTGAGGCTTTTCGCGGGCATGGGAAATTTTGCGCAAGATTCAGGTCATCTCGGGATTTTGGCAAGTCCGAATGAGGTCATTTCCGGACAGCAAAAAACCGGCTACAAAAGCCGGTTTGGTGAAAAGGGTGGTTGCGGTAAGCGGTTAGGCCTTTTGGACCTTGCCGGCCTTGATCGCCTTGACCGAGACCCACATGCGCTTAACTTGGCCGCTTGGGAGCTTTACCCGGATGCGCTGCAAGTTTGGGCGGAAGGTGCGCTTGACGCACTTGGTTACGTGTGTACCAATACCGCCGCTCTTCTTGGTGAGACCGCTGCGGTGGATTCGGCGACCCTTGACGGGGCGCTTGCCGGTGACTGAGCAAATACGGGACATGTTGTCTGTTGTTGAAAGTTTGCCGTTGGAAAAACGGAAGAAATTGCCGCCCGGGGGCAGGTCTGGCAAGCTCTATTTTTGAAAAAATACTCAGCTCCGGTAAAAATCCATTGACAGGCCTTCTCGAAAAGGCTTTTTTCCTCATTTTCCCAAATTTCCAGCTCATGAAAGTAGTATCTTCCATCAAGTCGCTCAAGCACCGCCACCCGGACTGCCAAGTAGTTCGCCGCCGCGGTCGCATCTACGTGATTAACAAGACCAACCCGCGTTTCAAGGCACGCCAGGGTTAGTCCGCAACGTATTTTCTTTTACCGTGAAAACCGACCTTCATCCTTCCTACAATCCCGTCTGCTTCGTTGACGTCTCCAGCGGCAAGAAATTCCTGACCCGCTCGACCGTGAAGTCCAAGCAGAAGGAAACGATCGACGGCGTGGAATACAACGTCATCGTTTGCGACGTGACGATGGATTCGCACCCGGCCTACACCGGTGAAAAGCGCTTCGTCGACACCGCTGGCCGCGTGGAAAAGTTCGAAAGCAAGTTCCGCCGTCAACGCCGCCGCTAATTTTAAACGGCACCTTTTTCCCAAACCCCTTGGCCTTCTGGCCCAGGGGTTTTTTGTTGGCAGGGGGGGTGGAGCAGGCTTGATATTCAGCGTTATTGATGCGATAAAGTAATGAATGAATCAGGATGCCACCAAAATTCGGGAATCCCGCTCGAAGCACTTGTTGCGGAGCTCAAAGCGCGCCGCGAAGCAGCTGCGGGCCTTTTCGGTGGTCCAACCTATTTCGTCGAAGAGCTTGGAATCTTCGCAGAGTACGTATCTGAGTTCGGTCTCGAATTAGCGCAGGCACCAGAGGAGTTTGCACGCCC
>JBNNDZ010000440.1:0-4008 GCA_050285865.1 Puniceicoccales bacterium | reverse complement strand
CTGCCTTGTAAAGCCGGTAAACTTCCTCGACCGGTTTGGACGGAGGAAACGGCGCATTCTCCACTTCCAGCTTCCCTTCCTCAATCTTGGAGAAATCCAGAATATCATTCACGATCGAGAGCAGGCTTTGTGAACTCAGGTCGAGCAACTCGACGGTTTCGCGCAGGTCCGGGCTCACCGGTTTGCTCCGAATCAAATTCACACCGCCCACCAGACAATTGAGGGGTGTGCGGATTTCGTGGGACATCGTCGTCACAAAGTCCGTCTTGGCCTGGCTGGCCTTCTCCGCGCGCTCCTTTTCGTGCCGTAGTTTTTCCTCGGTTTGCTGATGATCGTCAATCTCCTTGCCCAAGTCGCGAATCGCGCTGTCTTTTTCCGCTGTTAACCGAAACCGCTCCCAGAGCACCTCTCGATGACGCGCCGCCTGCCGAATCATGTAGATGCTGTAAAAGCACATAACCACCCCCATGATCTTGGGCGTAAAGGTGGGCTCAGTAAAAAAGCGAACGGTGATTGGCGTGACACATGTGGCAAAGAAAATGGGATACATCCGCTTTGCCGCAGACATCATAGGCAAAGCGCCCGAAGTGACACCACCGAGTATGAAAATGCAAATTGCGGAAATCATCGTATCCTGGAGGGACCAGAAATAAATGCCCATCACTCCCCAGGGAAGCCCGCCCACAAAGGCATTCACATCAAGCATCACCCCTGAGCGCACATTTAAGTTGCCCGAAGCAATTCCTCCGCGCAGTGACCACCAAATAAAAAGCCGTATGACTGTCATGAGCACGAATAAGCCAAGCCACACAAATACGGGAGACGGCTCGGATTCAATCCCGACCACCAATGCGAACGCCAATGCAAGAACCCACGAGCTAACTAAGTTACGGGGCTGCTCACTCAGGATGGTACGATTAATTTCGGTTTCCCATTGCTGCTGAAGCGCGGCGTCGGTTTCGCTATCAGGGCTGGAACTCATATTGGGGTAGATGCGATCGATCAGTCACTCACGGAAAGATATACCATTGTCCGTCGCAGCACGGTAATAGTCAATCAATTCAATTAGGGGTTCTTTCCCATCCTATATGAGGTATAGAGAAAACTTCATCTAACTTTGCCAAATCGCCGCCGTGATTTAATGTGTCCAGCAAGGCGGGCGAGATCGTGGCGATCTTCCTTCCCGCTCAACAATACCGCATTACGAGGCATCCAACCCATACCCTACCTGATTCGGCCTTTTAATGAAGTAATGCTCTAACAATTTCCCAACTGCCGCATTCGAACCCATCATGACCGCAAAAAAAAGACGATACCGAAGCATCGTCTTTTGAAAGATAAGCTGGCAGGCGCTGTCTAGTTACCAGGACCAAAGGTCTGGGCTTCGATTTCGGCTTGTTCTATCTTACGGCGGGCTTCCGTGAGCTTGATAATGGAGCTCAGTGGAGCAGCAAATGTCGCCTTCGCCTTGCCGGAATTCAGCGTGACCTTACCTGAGGCCGGGTCGAGGCTTTCGCTCTGAATCGACTTGAGTGCCTGCTTCGCAGTTTCGCTCTGCATCGGGAAGCTGGAAGTCATCCAGGTGATCAAAGGTTCGAAGCTAAACTGATAGGCCATCGCTTCACCGTCGGCCAAAGTGATCTTCGAGCCGACATTGTTGTCAACTGCCTTGCCGGATTCCACTGCCTTAACGAGCGTAGCGAGAAGATCCTGGTTGCTCGCGCTGACGAGGTTTCCATCGACGATGGCAAAGAAGGAGCTTTCCTCTTTGATAGACGAAGTCGGTGCAGCATTCGGGTTGGCTGCCGAAACCGGATCCGGAGTCTTGATGCGGGAAATCACTTCATTAACCGACTTGCCATCGAGCTTGGCCACACCGGGCTTGATCTCGAACTCAGCCGCATTGTCAGAGCCGACATCGAGAAACTCCAGGTGGCTCATGACTTGCGGGATCAACTTGTCGTAATACAGCTTTGCAAGCTCGACCACCTTGTCATTGTCCATCTTGCCACTGCTGACGGTCTGCGTCAGTGCCTTGTCATCCATGAAATCCATCGCCCCGGCCGAGCCGTTGCCCATCATCGCGAAGTATTCCTTGTTGGCCTGAGCGGCTTCTTCGAGAATCTTTTGCCCCTCCTTGGTGGCGATCTTCATCGCACGGTCGTGGAGCACATTGTAGTAAGTTTCAACAGCGTCCACGTCGACACTGGAAGAGTAAACCAGCGCGGCCGCAGCTTCAACAAATTGAGCCACCGGCACATCGCCGCCGGACTTGGCCGAAAGCATGGCATACTCCGGCGTGCCCTTGATTGCCTGGAGTGCGGTGCCCAAGCCAATGGCGCTGTTGTTGATGTCGATACCGAAGTCGAAGAACTCGAGGTTCTCGCCGATAGTCGCAATGAAATCGATATAACGCTCCTTTTGGGCAAGTGCTTCGTCGGTTGCTGCGCCGCCAGCCTTAACGTGCTCATCGCGGGCCTTGGCCTTCATTTCATCAACCCACTCCGCCATCTTGTCCGGCCCGATGTAGAAACGCGTGGTGATGTCAAAGTCCTCCACTTCCCCGGCTAGCTTCGCGAGGGCGGCAACATCGGTCACGTGCTTAAAATTGGCGGGGTCGTTGGAAATCAGCGTCCAGCCGTCACGGTCTTCTATACTCATTCCGAGCGCCATCGGGTTACCACCGCCGGATTTCGCCGTCAGCGCATTGCGCAACGGGGAATCCGCCGAAATCTTGCTCAGGATTACGAAGGGCTTGTTTCCTTCGACCTCGGAATCAAAGAGGAACATGGTCACGGGGTCCTTATCCGAGACGCCCGGATAATTCGGATAACCGTAGGCACCGAGGAAGAGCATCGGATACATCTCGACTTCCTGACCCGGCATAACCTGGCGCGCGACTCCCATCAGCTTGTCCGAAAAGGTTTTCAAGGGGGGGAACTTCACCGCTGCCAGCACGTTATCGGTATCGGCGGCGGCATAAGTTGCCAGTGGCGCAATGGCTAGGGCCGCCATGGTGGCGACAACGCGGAACGAACGTGTGGTAGACGAAATGATGGAGATCATAAACGAGCTGTTTAGAGACACCATTTCGACCTTACAAACCATTTGTTTCGCCTGCACGTATAGAACCAGTCTTTACACCACTGCGCCAATACGACAATAAAGTGAAGCCTTGATGAAACATTTCGCCCTCGCCCTCCTACTGTTTTGCCATCTCGTGCCCTGTCTGCGAGCGGATGTCGCAGCGGAACCTGACTCGATGGCCAAGTCGGATATTTCCTATGTCGATGCGCTTGTGCTCGGTGTCGTGGAAGGCATTACCGAATACCTGCCGATCTCCTCGACCGGGCACCTTATTTTAACAAACCGCCTGCTCGGGCTCGATACGCCAACCATTCTAACCGATGACAACGGCGACACCATCCTGACGAAAGATGGCGAACCGCTCACGTTGGAAGACGTCGCCAATGCCTACGCAATCATCATCCAAGTCGGAGCCATCGCGGCGGTGATGCTGCTTTACTGGGGACGTCTGGTCGAGATGCTGCGCGGCGTATTGGGGCAAAGCAAACCCGGCTTCCTGCTGACCCGCAATCTCTTCGCCGCCTTCGCACCCGCCGTCGTGCTCGGGCTCCTGCTGGACGACTTTATCGAAAGCAAACTCTTCAATCCACTGTCCGTGGCCATCGCCCTGATCTTCGGCGCATTCCTCATGCTCGGCGTCGAGAGCTGGCGCAAACGCAAAGGCACCCCATCGGACTCCGAAGGCCCAGACCTGCACGAAATCTCCGTGGGCAAATCACTCATTATCGGCTTCCTCCAATGCATCGCAATGTGGCCCGGAACGAGTCGCTCGATGATGACCATAGTCGGCGGTTATGTAGTCGGCTTCACCCCCAAGCGGGCGGCGGAATTCAGCTTCCTGCTCGGGCTCATCACGCTTACCGCTGCATCCGGCTACAAAGCATTAACGCTTGGGCCGGTCATGCTGAAGGCGCTCGATCC
>JBNNDZ010000439.1:0-5423 GCA_050285865.1 Puniceicoccales bacterium | reverse complement strand
GTGTCTTGCCTTCGCTCGCGACTTGAATCGCGTCCACGTTAACAGTCGCCATTTGCCCGGCGATATCCACATTGGGACGCAGGCTGATATCCACCTTGTTGAGGAGCGCGTTGCCATTTTGGGAAACGGTCAGATTGCCGACACTCCACGGCTGCGAGCTTTTGAAAGAAAATGATTCTTTGCCGGAAGTGCTCAGCACACCAGCGCCGGAGATGTCACCCCCGCTTACCTTAGCCGGGGAAAACGGTGCCAGCCAAGCGACCGGCAAATTTGACAAGGCGATGGAAAGCAAGTCACCCGCCTGGGCATCCATCACCGGTTTACCATCGACGACCTTGACCGAGAACTTCCGCTGAAGCTCCACGGCAAGCAGCTTACGGCCACCGGCGGCGTCAAAGGTTGCATCGATCGTTTCGAGTTGAACGTGGTTGGGAAGAACCGTCGTCTTGAGGTTCGCCTTGAGCGTGCCCGAGCCGATGTCGGCCAGCTCAGGCTTCCACTGTGCAAGATTGCGCAGGTCCAGCGTGAGGTCGCCCGCGAGGTCCAACTGCTCCTTCTCACCATCGAGCGTAAACTGCTCGTTCGCCGCAAGGGAGAAGTCCGGCAGGTCAGCACCCATGAGGAACGGTGCGACATCCGCCTTGGCAACACTCGCCGCGAGCGTGCCCTTGATCGTTTCGGTGGCTGGCGTGAAGGTCGACTTGAGCTCGGCGATCTGCTTGCCACGCGCATTCACAATCAAATCATATTTTTCGGCGTCACCTTCGCGAGCTGCCGTCAACGCAAGATTCAGCTTGGCTGGCTCAGACAAATTGCCGCCACTTGCGCTAACGTCGCCATTGAACGCGATGCGGTTGAGCTGCTGAGTCAGCGTCTGCTCCAGCGTAAGGGTGGCATCGACCGCGAGGGATTCCGCAGCGGCGTTTTCCGATTGGTCATCGAGTTGCCCCTTGAGCGCAATCTTACCCGTTTTGCCGGGAGCAATGTCGCCGCCGGTTACATTAAAAGTGAGCTGACGATTGGGCAGGAGTGCCTTGCCCTCAACATTGACCGCGCCCACGTAGACCTTGGCCGGAATTTTGGCGTTCTCGAAAATGCCGGGAAACTCCGGAAAGCCCGCCTCGTCGTCATCGTCATCATCGTCTTTGGGCTTATCCGACGAAGGCTTCTGATTACGCAGGTCGACGAGCAGGCCGTTGATGCTCAGGTTGTCGATGCGGATTTCACGCTTAAACGCGATGTCCCACAGCGAGTAGGTCATGTTCAGGTCGCCGAGTTCGACGATGGCCCCGTTCTGTTCCAGCTTGAGGGCCTTGACCTTCACGGTCGAAGGACCAGCCGACAAGGTATCGACCTGCACGGCATCGACCTTGCCTTCCATTGTGCTAAGGAAAATGGATTTCTGGAAACCGGGGCGTGTGGCGACAACAGCCGCGATAACCACGAGAACCGCCACAAAGGCGATGAATATAACAAGAAACTTAATGAGCTTTTTCATGAGTGGAGCTTTGTTGTCGGTAAGCGAAGAACAGGTCGGCGATACAAACAAGTGAAAGTATCAGTTTGGCCAAAGCGTAACGCGAAGAAGATTCTGCGAGCGATTCTCAAAAAAACAGGAACTTAGGCAGATTAGACTTGTTCTTGCAAAGAAGTCTCAATATCAAGACCAATTAAACCGGTAACTCACGCCGGTGCCAAACGACAACACGATAGCCAACATGAGTGATTTTGAACCGACACCCGTGGACATCATTTACGGGACCGTAACGGGCAACGCCCAGACCCTGGCCGAAGATTTTTCCGAACGATGCGATGAACTCGGCGTGCCCTGCCGACTGATCGCCGCGGAGGACTTCGCCCTGGATGAATTCTCTGCCAATGACGCACACAAGGTGCTAATCTTCTCCACTTGGGGAGACGGTGAGCCGCCCGATGACGCCATTGACTTTTGCGAAGCCCTTTACGACCAGAAAGCCCCCGTTTCCGGCGTAAAATACGCCATCGTGGCCCTGGGCGATAGCGCTTACACCGATTTCTGTGGCTGCGGCCGCCGCCTCGACGACGCCCTCAAGGCCGGTGGTGCCGTATCCATCATGGACCGCGTGGACCTCGATGTAGACTTCGAGGCGGACTTCGAGGCGTGGATGGATCGCTACTTCGCGCTGCAACGTGGCGAAGCCTCGCTGGCCGGATCGGAGTAATCGGCCATGGACGCCTCCCGCCGCTCCAGTTCCCGCGATCTCTCGCGTCAGCAAGACACCGCTGAAGGCGAGAGCGCAGAACCCACGCATACCTGCGTGCAGATGCTCCACGTCTCGGAGATCGACCTGCATAACGGCTTCCTGGAAGCCATGCGCCAGGTCGGCCCGATGATGCTTTTCGGGCGAAACCGTCACGTGATTGCGGGCCTGGTCAGCGAGCTGCCCACATTGTCACCATTCGGCGACGGACTGATCGGCTCAAACCCGGAGCTCAGCCTGCACCTTGATCTCCCTGGCTTCCACCGAGGACGCGTGATCCACGAGCAGGATTTATCCGGTGGCATGTTCGTGGGCATGGAATGCTACGACGAACACAACAATGCGCTGTTCCGCGCTGCGCTCACACCGGGCTCGGCGGGCTGCGCATTTCAGCACATGGTGCACCACCATCACCGGCGCTGTGTGCCACTGGACGAGGCCAAGCAATGGCGTCGCCTGGCTGATCTGACCTCCATCCCAGCAGCCAACCATCGCCCGATCGATCCCAGCTTTTGCGATGCCGATCCGTGGAGCCGTCCAGTTGATGCGGCGGAGTCGATGGTGAAAATCGAAGCCGGTTTCGCGGGCAATATTCACCTTGCCCCGGCGGTGCTTGAAGAAGCCATCGAGGAGGAGCGCGAACTGAGCCTGACCGTGAGCGGCGGCTTTGGTCGCATGCATTTTCCCTTCGGCCCTGAGCGCCTGGAAACGGCCCAACGTGGCTGGATTTGCGCCGGTGGCAATGGTGCCATGATCCGTTTCGACCCCAACGCCATTGCAAGCTATTGGGTCGGCTCCTACGAAGAATTGGGCACACGCTTCAGCTACCTTGAAGCAGTGGACGTATATGGTGATTTGATTTTCCGCCTGGCCTCGCCCAACCGTGACGCCCACCGCTACTGGCGTGCCCTCGCCTCCGGCATGGAGCCCCGCGCCGTCGGGTGATTCGGCCACTTCGGTGATGCAGCCAAATCGGTGACGTGGTCCACCGGCGAGACGCGACCATCTGGGTAATTATGGCCCGCAAGGCTGTTAATCGGATCAACAGGCTATCAAATGCAGCCTTATGGTAGCGGCCGACTCGTTAAACCCCAAATGGCCAGCTCGTTACCCCAAAAAATGACGACCTCTTTGAGCACAGAGTGGCGACCTCACAGTGCTCCTGGGCGGGACATTCTGCCGGACTACAAACCCTGAGTAAAGAAGCGTTGTAGGGCACCTTGGAGGAGGCCGTTGCAACGGGGCTGCGTTGAATCCGTTACGTTGGATTCACGCAGGAATTGAATCAACGCGTCGGGGGCGTCGCCGGTGAACCAATGATGCCAGGCACCAAAGAGATCCTTGCCGCGCTTCACCGCAAGCAGGGGCAGGAAGACGTCCACCACCAGCGTGTCCAACCGTGGTCCGGATACAGCACCCGCGAGGACGTTTTCCACGAGTTCCTTGCGCAATGGCGTAAAACTAAAATTGCGGCGGACCTTGTTGGTGGATTTACCCGCTTCGACCTTTTCCACCCATTTACCGGCCCATCGGTCAAGCGCGTCGGGCCAATCGACATTTGCATCGAGCAAGCTGCGATATTGGCCCAGACGTGTGCGGGGATGGTTCGCCGGACGCAGCCCCGCGAGCTTCCACTGGTCCTGAACTTCGTCAAACAGCTCCGCCGGACTGTAATTTCCCATGTCGCCAATGGGATGGCGCTCGGACAAAATGTTCATCGGGACCCGGTTACGGCGGTAGCCCATCACCTCGAGCAGCGCCTGATGACAGGCATTGGCCCAGCCAAGGCGCTCCAAACGCTGGCGGGCGTAGGTGCACTTTTGCTGATAGCGCGTTTGGCCGAGTTCCCGCAACTCCGCCCGGCGGGCTTTGGGCGTCAGGCTCAGATAAAACTCCAACAGATCGAGGTGGTCCCGCCGCTCTAGCGCGAGTAGTGCATCCTCACAGGCATAGGATTCCAGGTCGCGGTACAGGAGGGGCAACAGTGCCAAAGTTTCCGGGCGACCGCCTTGACTCGTAAACACCGGTGCCGAACCGTCGTCAAAGACGACCACATGCAGTGCGACTTTATCAAATCCAGAGTCTGTCTCGTGCCCGTGCGCAAACCAGTCGCCCGGATAGAAATGAATTTCCACATCACCGTCCACCCGCTCACCGCCGATTTCCAGCGTGGCATCACGGAAATCCGGCCCTTCCTGCAAATTCCACTTTCCGGCGCGACGCACGCGGACCGGCTTGCCGGAGGTCGTCACGAGGCGTTCCTTGGAAAAATCCTGCCGAAGCCAGATACGCTGAATCACCCGCTCGGAAATGCTGACGGGCCCGAACTCCCCGGGTAATTCGGGTACTTCCAACGCAGGCGCGGAATGAACTGATGGCAGTAGTGGCATGTTCGCGAAAGGCAATCATCGACAATCACGCCCACTAGCGCAATGAAACGTCGCGAAATTGTTGTAACCCTTTGGCGCCAATTGGAATGACATTTGCAGGTAGGCTATGCTCTGCTAAGTTAACAATTCCATGGAAGTTTTAAGCGAAGAAGTCTGGGGCAACGCCGTTTGGCGTTATGTAGCGGGCGCAGTGTGCCTGATCGTTGGTTACATTGCTGGCCTAATCGTCAAATCCATCTTGGGGGCAGCCGCTACGCGGAAGGAAAAAGAGACAGGCGAAACGCCGACCAGCATCAGCTACCGCGCGTTGGGCAAGGGCATGGCGGCCATTGGTTTTGCCATCGCCTTCCGCATCACTGCCTACCTGATCGAGTTTCCCGGCCGCGCAGAAGCCATTGCCGACACCGCGGCGGCGGTGGTCATCGTGGGCGCGTTTGCACTGCTCGTATTCAAGCTGGTCGAAGTGCCGATGTTCCTGCTGCGAAAACATGCGCAAAAGGACGACTCCCGCTTCGACATGATGCTGGTACCGCTCATCGCACGCACGATTCGAGTGCTCATCATCGCGGTGGCGATCCTGCAAATTTTCCAAATTATCAGTGGCAAGGACATGACGACGATCCTCGCCGGTCTGGGCATCGCTTCCCTGGCATTTGGTCTCGCCGCGCAGGAGAGCATCGGAAACCTATTCGGTTCAGTTTTCCTTTTCATGAACAAGCCGTTCGAGATCGGAGAACGCTGTAACATCGACGGCCATGACGGCGTCATCAAGGAAATGGGGCTTAGATCGGAA
>JBNNDZ010000438.1:0-4824 GCA_050285865.1 Puniceicoccales bacterium | reverse complement strand
ATGAGCAGTGTTTCGACGTTGGAATCCGCAATCGCCTGAATGCCGTCGCGCGCGAATTCGAAATCACTCGGCGTGTAGACCGCGGCCTGGCCGTAATGGATATCCATCGCGGGCACGCTGGGCAGATTGCCGATGATGCCGGCCGTGACGACGTAGATTTGGTTTTCGATCGCGCGGGCCTGAGCGCAGTATTTCACGCGCAGGTGGCCTTGGCGGTTGTCCGTGCAGTAGGGCACGAAGATGATTTCGCAGCCTTGGTCGGCAAGGTAACGCGCGGCTTCGGGGAACTCGATGTCGTAGCAAATTTGCACGCCGACCTTGACCTTGGGCGTGTCGAATACATAGAGCTCGCTGCCGCCGGAAATGCCCCAATAAAGGCGTTCGGCGGGTGTGATGTGCAATTTGGGCTGGGCGATGTATTCGCCGTCGGGCGAGAAGACGAGGCTCTTGTTGTAGAGTTTGCTTTCGTCGGCTTCATCGGGAATCGGGTGGCTGCCTGCGACGATGTAGAGTCCGTATTTACGGGCGAGGCTGGCCATGAGATCGATGAACTTCTCACGCAAATCGGCCAGACGGCGGATGCCTTCCAGTGCTGCCAGTTTGGGCATTGTGGAAAGCAACTGAACTGAGAAAAACTCCGGGAAGAGCACGAACTCGCTACTGTAGTCGGCGGCGGTTTCCACGAAGTATTCCGTCTGCTCGGCGAAGTCCTCAAAGCTCTTGATGCCGCGCACACGGTATTGCACGCAGGCCACGCGGACCTTGCTCGACTGGCCTTCTTCGGGCGGGTCGTAATCGTGGTTTAGCCACTCGATGAGGCTGGCGCAGTTGTGGCTGTTGGGGTCGGGCAGGTAGTTCTTTAAAATGTCCCGCAGTACGAAGCCCTCGCGCAGTTGAAAGCTAAGCACGAGGTCCTTCAGTTCGCCTTCCTCGACGCGGCGGGCGTATTCCTCGGGGGACATTTCGTGTGCGTGTTCACGATAATTCCAGAGACGGCCACCAGCGAGGATGCGGCGCAAATTGAGGTCGCGGCACAGACGGCGGCGGGCCTCATAAAGCGCCGCACCGATGCCAAGCCCCCGCGCATCGGGGTCGACGTAGACATCCGCCCCGTAAAGCGTGTCGCCGCGCGGATCGTGGTTGTGGAAATAGCCGCCGTCGGTGATGCCGGCGTAGGTGTGCTGGCGCAGCGGGTCGTCGCCCAAGTCGACGATCAGGCTGCAAATTGCTCCAAAAATTTGGCCATCGATTTCCGCGACGAGTTGTCCCTGGGGGAAATAGTGAATGTGCGAGCGCAGGTGGCCTTCCTGCCAAACTACGTCTTCCTCCGCGAGGGTTGGATAAGCCTTTTTATTGAGCGCAATGAGCGTCGGTATGTCGGTATGGGTCGTTGGGCGAATGTGAATGTTTTTGCCGCTTGGTCCAGTAACATTAAAAGGCTGCATATAGCATCACCATCGTTAATTTGCGTTTAAAAAGCAAGCGGGCTTCGCAGAGGAGTCGCGGAAAATGTGTTGAGTAACGCACTTGAAGTCAGGTTCGTTGCTCAATAAGTTATTGGGTAATATTATGCGTCTGCTACCTGCTCTACTCTTGCTCGCCATGCTGCCGGTGGCCTCCTTTGGGGAAAACCAATCGGCTGAATCTTCGGAGCCAATGCCCTGGTTATACACCTTGGTCGTGGGGCAAAATCAAAACCAGTTTTTCAGCTTCTCGTTACTCCGAAATGGTTCGTTGGCTTACGAAATGTGGGGCGATGACCAGGACCTCACGGAAAAGGTAATTGCCCTTTCGGCGGGGCAATTCATCGACCTGCGTCAGCGATTTGGCGTGCTCTTTGCCGACCAACTTACTGCGGATGCCAGTGACGCCCCGCCCACCGAGATTGCCTATACACTGGAAAAGACCTTTGGCGACGATGCGCAAGCTCTGCAATACGCGGGCGAACAACCCGCGACCCTAGCCTTGCTGGACGCTTTGAAAGACTATTCCGGGCAGCCGTTTCCATTTCCAATCGGCCATAAAATCACGATCACCGTGACGCCGGACAGTTATTACTACAATGGCGAACTCACGACCTGGGATCGGGTGGAGGCGTCCATTACTGAAATGCCGGGGAGTGCATCGGTAACTGTGCAAGCGGATCCGAAGACTCCCTTTAAGCGTGTCTCGCAGGTGCTCGATTACCTCTCACGCAGCGGTATCGAAGTGGCCGTTACGACCGTTGACGAAACCACTCTGCCGGGTCCAACTGGTAGTATGCCTTGAGCTCCTCGTAGAGCTCGGGGTGCTTACGCCTCATTTGCTCGGGTTTCTCGAAAAAGGATTCCGTGGCAACGGCGAAGAATTCCGCGTGATTCGTTGCGCCGTAGTAATCGATGACGGATTTCTGCTGCTTCTCAGCCATCTCCCGGAGGTGGTCAAACTCGGTCGTAAGCACGTGGCCCCAAGTCTGGTAGGCCAGCTTTTCGGGTAGCGTTGGCGTGCCGTCGGTTGAGCCGTCGGCTTGGTCGAGCTGGTGGGCGAATTCGTGAAAGGTGACGTTATGCCCGTCGAAGATGTTTCGCGCACCGCGCTGAACGGAGTCCCACGCCAGCGCCACCGTGCCGTTATCGGAAGACTCGCCGAGCCGGGTGACGATGCCTTCGTGCATCACGCCGGCTTGATCTTGAGTGCGGGCAAAGCTGCCAAATGCGGTTGGGTAGACCAGAACGGTGGTCAGTCGCGCGTACGGCGTGCCGGGCTGGTTGATAACCAGCAGGGCGGCCTGGGCGGCGATGGTCAGGATGATTTCGTCGTCCAGTTCCAACCCCCCGCAGCCCTCGAACCGCGTAGTCGCCACGAAGCGCATCGTCTTCTCGCGCAGCCGCTGTTGCATCTCAGTTGGGAGTAACTGAAATAGCGGCAGGTTGCGCTGCAGGTATTCATTCCACTCCGGCCGCCATTCGATTTTGCGCGGCTCGGCGTGGGAGAAAATTGACTTCAGCGTTTCCCAGACAGACATGGTGCTTAACCCTCTGGTGCAGCTTCGGGAGACGGCGCAGTCTTCTTAACCGCTTTCTTGGCGGCCTTCTTCGTCGCCTTTTTAGCGGCCTTCTTGGTGGCTTTTTTTGCCGCTTTCTTCACGGCCTTCTTCGCCGCCTTTTTCACGGCTTTCTTGGCCGCTTTCTTTTTCGGCGCTGGTGCGTCTTCACCGGAAGGCTTCGGATCTGCCTTGGGTTCGGGTCTTGGCTGAGATTTTACTTCCGGCTTGGGCTCGCTTGCGGGCTTGGATTCAATTTGTTCGCGCGGCGCTTCTTGGCGCGGGGGACGCGATTCATCGCGGCGATCCTCACGTGGCGGGCGTTGGTCATTGTCCCGGCGTCGGTCGTCACGGGATTGCCCCGAACGGTCGTCACGTCGGCGTTCGCCCCGATTGTCGTCGCGTGAGCGGTCACCCCGGTCGTCATTGCGCCGATCACCTCGGTCGTTGTCGCGGCGGGGGCGCTGGTCATTTTCGCGGCGTTGATCGTTGTCACGGCGTGGTTCGCCTTCGGGACGCTGGTCATCGCCGGAACGTGGCTCGCCATCGGGACGCTGATCCTGGCGATCGTCGCGGTCACGTCGTCCGCGTCCACCCCGGCGACGGCGGCGGCGCTTCTTTTTGCCGCCATCCTGGTTGCCATCACCGCCGTGCTGGTCGTCACCTCCGCGTTGATTGTCATTCCGGCGGTTTTCGCTACGGTTACCATCGTTTTCGCCACGGTTGCCGTCATTGCGCTGATCGTCGTTTTGCGATTGGTCGTCGCGTTGAGGCCGATCACCGCGTGGTTTGCGGTCGTCGCGCTTTTGTTTGGCGCGTTCGAGGCCGCGGCGGGCGGCTTCATTCTTTTCACGAAGAAGGCGGCGCGATTCCGCGAGCATGCGGTCGAGCTCGTCGTCGTCTTCTTCGTCCTCGTCCCAATCGTCGTCTTCGTCGGGATCGGGGGCGTCGAAGGGACGCTGCCTCGGTGGCGTGGGAATCGGCTCGGGCTCAACGGGGAAATTCTTGCGTTCGGGCAGGGTGACGCCGTGCGTGGCCTTAACCAACGGGGCGACACTGGCCGGGATTTTCGGCTCCTCACGGGTGCCCTGTGGGCGGACCACCAACTCGCTGATGCAGTTGTTTTCCTTGAAGCGAAGGACGGTTTCGACGGCCTGGGCAAAAAGCGCAGGTTCGATGCCGCTCTGGGGCTCCATCGCAATGCGGGCCTTCGGGTCGGGCTCGCCAGCGTTGGCTTCCGGGTAGAGCGTGGAGACCTTCACGCCGGTGTCGCGGACTTCGTCGAAGAGCGCGCGGGCGAAGTGGTGCAGGCCGCCGAGGGCCGCGGCATTGACTGCGCCGCCGGGCGCGGCACCGCGTCCGTTCCAGGCGATGTTGATCACGTAGCCGTGAAACTTGATCAGCGAGGGCAGGGCGAGTCGGGTCAGGTAGACCGGGGCTAGCAGCTCGGTTTGCAGGGCAAACTCCAGCGCATCGAGCGGGCTGGCTTCAACGGCTTCATTGACCGGATGACGTGCCGCGTGGACGACCACGCTGACCATTGTGTCGCGCTCAGCGATCTGGTTCCAGGCGCTTTCGATCTCCGCGCGGGAGGTCAGGTCGCAGGTAACAGGGAGGAACTCAGGATGCTCGAAGGGGCATTTGGAAAAGTCCTGCGAGAGTCCGTAAACGCGAAATCCGAGTTCAATTAACTTCCGGGCGATCTGCAGGCCAATGCCGCGTTCAGCGCCGGTAACAAGTGCTATGTCCATTGGTTAGAATATGTCCGCCGGAACACGACCGGACGCGCAGTGAGGGGCATC
>JBNNDZ010000437.1:0-8778 GCA_050285865.1 Puniceicoccales bacterium | reverse complement strand
GCAATGCGTTCACCTGCTTCACCTTGGCCGGGGGCCGCCTTGATGATTGTTTCTTCAATGCGTAGAATCTGTTCGGGCTCGGCACCGCGCAGGATCAACACGCGACGGTATTTATCCGCGTCAGGATGCTGATAAAGCTTCGAGGCTTCGATGAAATCAGACTGCATCGGCGAGCGGCGTTCGCGGTAAGCTTGCAGGATGCCCGGCGTGGCGGCACGTTGGATTTCTTCCGGGGTCTCGGGGTTGGGTAGCTCTGGTTCGGCATCGCGAGCCCGTTTGGCCATAATGAAGGAAACGAGAATCGCACCGAGTATTGCGCCGATGCTAAAAATTTTCAGGCGTTCTTTGAATTTCACGCGGCTTCCTCCGAGGCGTCACGACGGCGCTGATTGTTGCGATGCCCCTGCATAAAACAGAGAGAGATGCTAATGGCACCCACCCAAATCCCAGCGAGCTTCGCGCCGTTAAGCACGCCTTTGGCCAAACGGTATGACATCTCCAGATGCGGATGTGTCAACGCGCCGACGGTTGCGAACAAAATGGCCCCGACGACCGCGCCGATGAAGACGGTGATGACAAAGTAACCGATAAAACTGGCGAGCCAATAAAGCCCTATGCTGAGGAAGCGCATCATGTGAAAAAGCGTAAACGATCACCGTGGCAATGACTCATGCCCAGCGCAAACGTATTGTCACGGGGTGGGGAAGGGCTTTTCTTTGAATGGATGCTAACGCACTCGACCGATATTCGCGTCCGCTACGCCGAAACCGACGGCATGGGCATTGTTTACCACGCCAACTATTTTGTGTGGTTTGAATTTTGCCGCGTGGACTTGTTGGACCGCTTGGGCTTTCCGTATCGTGATTTGGAGAAACGCGGGTATTTACTGCCGGTGTTGGAAATCAACGCCAGCTACAAGCGTTCGGCCTATTTTGACGATCGGCTCGACGTGACGCTTTTCATCAATGAGCCACCGACGTTGCGCATGGCTATTGATTACGAAGTCAAACGGGGCGGTGAGTTGCTTGCCACCGGCAGTTCCAAACATGCGTTTATGAGTCCCGAAGGGCGACCGATCAAGCCACCCCGGGACGTCATTGAACGCTTCGCGCAGGAGTTTGCTTAGGCGGGTCGCTGGATGCAGCCTGCGTCGTGGAGTTTGTCCAATAGTTCGACGGCAGGGCCTGAGCGGTTAAGAATATACAGATGCACGCCAGGTGCGCCGTTGTCCAGGAGCTGACGAATTTGCTGGAAGGCCCACTCCACGCCAACGGCGGCCGAGGCAGATTCGTCGTCCTTCACTGCTTCGAGCTGCTTTGCCAATCCTTCCGGGACACTTGCGCCACAGAAGCCGCAGAACTTGTGAACCTGGTCGTAGTTCAGCGCGGCCATAATGCCGGGCACAATTGGGATATCTATGCCGAGCTCACGACATTTTGCGACCCACGTGAAGAAGTCTTTGTTCTCAAAGAATAGCTGGGTGGTAATGAAATCTGCACCAGCATCGACCTTGGTCTTCAAATTGGCCAAGTCGGTCTCGAGCGAGGGCGCTTCAGGATGCATTTCCGGATAGCCGCCGACACCCAGACAGAATTCGGGGAAGCGCTCTCGTATGAAGGAAACGAGGTCTGATGCATAGCGGAGGCCGTCCGGGTGCGGCTCAAAATTGTCCTGCCCCTTGGGCGGGTCACCGCGAAGCGTCATAATGTTGTGGAAATCGCTCTGCTGAAAACGTTCGAGGATCTTCGCCAATTCGTCCCGGGAGTGACCGACGCAGGTCAGGTGCGGCATCACTTCGAACTCAAACAAATCGCGGAGGAGTTCGCCGTAGTCGATGGTGCGCTCCCGGCTGGAGCCGCCAGCACCATAGGTGATCGAGACAAAGTCGGGCTGGTAGCGGCGGATGGCGTTGGCCGTGCGGAGGATTTGCCGAGCGCCTTCTTCAGTCTTTGGCGGGAAAAACTCGACCGAAAACACTGGATGGCCGTTGTTCAGCTTAGAAAGGATTTTTCGGGAATCGTTCATATCAAATTATTTTGATATGTTGATGGGTTGTTTGCATGGGTCAAGTGGAAAGGCGGAACTTCCAAGGTGAAATGCGCTTGAGAATTTGGTGTTTCATTCTATTTTATAATTAATCGTGGCGATACATCTGGAGGCAGATATTGAGGAAAGGTTGGAGCGCGCAGCACAAAAGACTGGGCGCACGGCAGAGTTTTTTGCGCGTGAAGCAATACTCGAACACCTTGAAGACTTGGAGGATTACTACCTCGCCGCTGAGGCCGCACGGAGTCCTGGCAAACTTTATTCGTCCGACGACGTGAAGCGTGAGTTGGGATTATAAGGTCAGCGAGCGAGCTGTGAGGCAGCTCCGAAAAATGGATCGCACTGCTGCCCAGCGGATCATTTTGTTTTTAGATGAACGAATCACCGGCACTGATAATCCACGTATTTGGGGTAAGCAATTGAAAGGTGAATTGAATAATCTTTGGCGATACCGCGTTGGAGATTACCGCATCCTGTGTGAAATGCGCGACGACGAATTAATAGTATTGGTAGTTCGTTTGGGGCACCGTAGAGAGATCTACGATTAATCATTTCTAACCCTTCAACTCGAAAGCCACTCGGCGAGGGCGTCGAAATGGCGGAGTTCGGCTTCGGGGGTGTATTCGGGGGCGAGGAGATCGCGGTAACTGGGTTCGGCAAATCGTTGGCAGTGTAGGAGGACGCGGGCGCTCTGGCCCGGGGCGCGGACCAGGCGTCCAAGGGCCTGATTGATCTTGGTCATGGCCGGTAGTTGATAAACCTCGCGGAAGGCGGCTTCGCGGCCTTGATGCTCGAACTGGCGCAGGCGGGCTTTCTGCACCGGGTTCACCTCGGGCAGCGCGGGACCGACGACCATTGCGCAGTCGATGCGACCGCCAAGGTGGTCGATGCTTTCGCTAAAACTGCTGCCCAGTACGAAGCAAAGCACGTGGGCGGTCAGGAGGCTTTCTTCCACGAAGCTGAGCTGGCCGTTGAGGTCCACTGAGCGTGGCTGCATGGCGACGCGGAGCAGTGAGTCGAGTTCCTGTATGTAGGCGGTGATGGTTTCGGCGTAGTGGTAACTCGGGAAAAAAATGGCGACCGGCGATGGCGTTTGCCGGGTTAGTTGCACCACGGTTTCAGCGGTGGTCAGGTAGTGGCTCGCGCGGGTGCGCAGGCGGGTGTCGACACGGCAGTCGACGGCTACACGGTAGGCATCGTCCCGCCAGGGAGCGCCCGCGTGCAGGATGGGGGCATCGACGCCGAGGCGGGCGGAAAACGATTTTGCCGGACTGAGCGTGGCGGACATCAGTAGGGCGCTCGAGTATTCGCCAAGCGTGGCAGCGAGGTGCGGTGCGGCGCTGAGGCAGGTTGCGCGGAGTTGTCCTTTGCGCGGTGACCAGAGCAAGCGCGGGAAACGTTCGTCAGAAAGAAAATCACGCCAGCCGGGCAGGTTGAAAATGTGCTCGCGAGCTGCCGGACTCACCGTGTCGGGCTCCCAACGGGTTTGCTGAATGGCTTCGCTGAGGTGTTCCAACAGATCACGCGCTTCGTAGTCGACCGTGGCCGGGTGCTCGTCACTTTCCTTGAGCGTTGCGAGGAAGTCAGACCAGTCGTCGGCGGCCTTGACCAGCTTAAAAGGCTGGCCGGAACCGCGCAGTTCGGCGGCGAGGGCGTTGGCCTCGGAAACGCTGTCGGCAAAGGAAAAATTGTCCGCCACACGCGTGGGGAGGTTGTGGGCCTCGTCGATAACCAGTAGCGTCTGCGCGGGGTCGAATCCCATCACGTTGAGCAGCACGCCGCGGTGGCGCGGAGAGAAAATGTAATTATAGTCGCAGATCCAGATTTCGGCAAAGGGCAGGCAGGCCTTGGCGATTTCGAACGGACAGACGCCGGTCAGCGCGCCGAGTTGACGCAGGTCATCGACGCCGACTTTGCCTTCCGCGAGAAGTCTGGGCGGGTTGATGTCGCTGGCGTCCCAGGCCTCTTCGATGCCTACCAGGCAGGATTCGGCGCGGGTGCAATCGTGGCGATGCGTGCTGATGGCATGCTCGCGCTTGCTGCGAAGTTGCAGGTAGCGCAGGTCGCCGTCTTCGGTGATCATGGCGCGGAGCTGGCGCACGGCTTGGTGCTGGCCAGTGGATTTGCCCGTCAAATAAATGACGCGGTCGCACATACCGTCGCGTAGGCTTTCGAGCGCGTGTTGCAGCGCAATGCCGGTCTTACCGAATCCCGTCGGCGCTTCCAAGAGGCGGACCGATGATTGCGCCAGCGTTTCTTCCAGTTCGCGGCGAATTTTGATTTGTTCGGGGCGAAACGTTGGGAAGGCGGGTTTGAACTCGGTGGGCGAAAGACGCTGGCGGCGCGCGGCTTGTTCCTCGCAGAATGCCGTGATGCGCTCCAGTTGCTGTTCAATGAGATCGCGGGGCGGTTCGCGGAGGGGGAGCGTTTGAGTCAGCCCGTCATTGATTGAAACGAACAGCAGTTCGCCGGAAATGTTTGCTGTGAAATCCGGGCTAAGCTCCGCGAGCACACAATAAACGGCGATTTGGCGGCGATAGCTCGGATAGGCGTTGGCGAGGTCTTCCTCGGCCATTGGCAAGGGAAGCGACGTCGTTTTGACCTCGCGCAAGAGCAGGTCGCCGCCCCGCGCAATGGCCTGATCGATGCGGCCGTTGACCTCCAGCGTCCAGTTATTGTGGCGCAAAATCCCTTGGATGGTGACCTCGAAGCGGGCGTCAGGGGTGGCGGCGAGGGTATGCGTTTCGAGGTCTTTGTGCCAGGCCGTTCCCAGTGCGGTGCGCCACTGCCCCGTGAAGCCGCGCGCTGACTCCGGGCCAAGACGGAATTCCGCCAATTCGCGTGCGCTTAGCGTTACACGGCGTTCTCCGGGATGGATGCGCAAGGGAGGGGGAAGATTGAAGGAAAAAGATTAAAGGAAAAATTGGGCACAGTGCTGAGGTGCTGAATCGACACGATTCGGATGATGGTTGCCCGGACTGCTGGGTGTCAGCCTTTTTCCGCCAGCACGGATTCTTCGTCCCCGAGAAGTAGGCCTAGGCGCTCAATGACGTCGCGGGCGGCAGCGCGATCGACCCAGTAAAAGCAGTCGCGGCACATCTTCTTGTGCTGCACGATACCCGCTTGGCGCAGGACACGCAGGTGGTGGGAAATCGTGGGCTGGGCTAGGCCGAGTTTAACGGCTATTTCCGAGACATTGTTGCCATGCTCGCAGTTCGCGGAGTCGGGAAGCATCTGCAAGATACGCAGGCGAGTGGCGTCGCCAATCGCCCATAGTTGGGTTGCGAGTCTTTCTTCCGGTCGAGGCATGGATACTGAATTCGTAGGTATTGGAACCCATTTTCATGCAAAATGCAAATGTATAGATGAATTTAAATATTTAAATTCTTGTTTGCGTTTTTCACTAATCTGACTTCGATGCTACTTTACCATGCAACCCGTTGATTCGAAATCCCAATGGTTCCGCGGCCAAGGCCACTGGGCGGACGTACCCGCCGAGGACTGGCTTGATTGGAAGTGGCAGCTCAAGAACCGCATTACCAAGGTTGAGCGGCTGGAGGAATTTATCGACCTGACCCCGGAGGAGAAGGCCGGGTGCTACTTTTCGAGCAAGAAGCTCGCGCTCGCGATCACCCCGTATTTTTTCAACCTGATCGACGTCAACGATCCGAACTGTCCGATCCGGCGTCAGATCATTCCCAATGGGGGGGAGGAAATTACGTCGCCGGAGGAGTTGCTCGACCCAGTGGGCGAAGAGGGGACGATGCCCGTTGAGGGGATCGTCCACCGCTATCCGGACCGCGTGTTGTTTCTCGTGACGGACCGCTGTGCCTCGTATTGCCGTTACTGCACGCGTAGCCGACTCGTTTCCAACGCTCAGGATTATAATTTTCATCCGGAATTTGAGAGCGGCTTGAAGTACATTGAGGAGCACCCGGAAATCCGTGACGTGCTTCTCTCTGGTGGTGATCCGTTGCTGCTTTCCAACCGTAAGCTCGACTACCTGCTGGGCCGCTTGCGGGCGATTCCGCACGTGGAGTTTATTCGTATTGGTTCGCGTATTCCGGTGTTCCTGCCGCAGCGCATCAATGACGAGTTGACGGATATTTTCAAGAAGCACGGTCCGATTTGGATGAGCATTCACGTGAACCATCCGCGCGAGTGCACGGAAGAGCTTTTCAACGCCTGTGAGCGCCTGAGCTTTGCCGGGGTGCCGCTAGGTAATCAGTCTGTATTGCTGAAGGGAGTTAATGATGACCCCGAGGTGATGAAGTCGCTCGTCCATCGCCTGCTGATGATGCGAGTGCGCCCGTATTACCTTTATCAGTGTGACCTGATCACCGGCAGCCGCCACCTGCGCGCCGATGTGAAGAAAGGCATCGAAATTATCCAGCATCTGCGCGGGCACACCACGGGTTATGCGGTGCCGCAGTACGTGATCGACGCCCCCGGCGGCGGCGGCAAGGTGCCGATCAACCCGGATTACATCGAAGAAATTACCGACGAAGAAGTGATTATGCGCAACTTCGAGGGCCGCGAATACCGTTACCCTCTGGTAGCAGGCAAAAAGGTCGTCAATCCCGACGCCATACCAACGCCGGAGCCGATATTGGCGTAGGCCGTCTTGTTACTTCAGTAGCACTTTTGCAAATGTCGTCATCGAATGAGTCGTGATGAGTTCTTCTCTGTTCGCCACGAGAGGATATTCAGTAATGGCGCTATCGATGGCGGCAAGAAATGCATGGCCATCAAACGGTTTATAAAGTTTGCCGCCGCCATATTGCCGAATCATCGCATGTTTTACGCCGATGTCGGCTGCAACGACGGGGCGGCCTGACGCCATGGCTTCGAGTAAAACCCCACTGCTACTGCCAATCTCATTATAGGGGAGTAAGACAATGTCGGCCCATTCGAACGCCTCGCGATATTGTTCGTCCGTAATCCGGTTGGGCTGGATGTTTTCAATGTAATCCGGATGTTTTGGCTTAATCGGTGTTGGGGGTTCATACCCGTTCCCGGACCATGCTCCCAGCACCCGAAGTTCACATCGTTGATTCGCATTGATTTTATTCAATCCTGAGTGCCTGTCATTCCGGTGAGAAGATGCGCAGGCGGAATGGGGATTCGAGGCAGAAATCAAGGTCGGCGATAAGCTCGAGTGCTTGGTCGACACTGGCTTCGCTGGCGGCGTGGGTGGTGAAGATCAATGCCGCGCTGCCGGAATCTTTTTCTTCCTGCTGAATCATCGTGGCCACGGAGATTTCGTGGTTGGCGAAAACCTGTGCGACCTTTGCCAGCACGCCTGCTTGGTCCTTTACCCGCAGTCGCAGGTAATAGGGGCACACCAGTGACTCTGGGCCGGCGAGGCGGACTTCGTTAGCCAACGCACGATAGGTTTCCTCGTCTTCCTCGGAAATGACGGGTGGCGGTGCTCCCAGAAGGGCGACGACGGCATCGGCAATGTCGCTGATGACTGCGCTGGCGGTGGCGTCTTGACCCGCGCCGCGCCCCACTAAAACCGTAGTGCCGACGACATCACCCGTGAGGCTGATGCCGTTGTAAACTTCGTCCACCTGCGCAATCAATTCCTGCTTGGCAATGAGCGCTGGATGCAGGCGCACGCTGACGGCATTCTGGTCGAAGTTGCGCCGGATGACGGCGAGCAGCTTGACCTTGTAGCCGAGTTCTTTGGCGTAGGCGATGTCACGCGTTTGAATTTCGCGAATGCCTTCTACGACCATGTCGTCGAGGTTGACCCACTTGCCGTGGGCAAGGAAGGCAAGGATGACGGCCTTGTGTGCGGCGTCCCAGCCATCGAGGTCGAGTGATTCGTCGGCTTCCACGTAGCCAAGGGCGCGGGCATCGTCGAGGATGGCCTCGAAGCTGAGGCCCTCGCGCTCCATTCGGGTCAGGATGTAATTGGAGGTCCCGTTAAGGATGCCATAGATCAGCGGGAAGCGGTTTGCGACCAGACCTTCACGCAGGGTCTTGATAATGGGGATGCCACCAGCCACGCTGGCCTCAAAGAAATAATGAGCGCCGTTTTCGCGGGCAGTGGTGAAAATTTCTTCGCCGTGCTCGCAGATGAGCGCCTTATTGGCAGTAACGACCGTTTTGCCGTTCTTGAGCGCTCGAAGGGTGAGCTCACGTGCGAGTGTGGTCCCGCCAATTAATTCGCAGATGATGTCGATGGACTCGTCGTCAACGATGGTAAAGGGATCATCGGTCAGCTTGTCGGGGCCGGGGTCCACGGGGCGTTCTTTGGACAAGTCCCGGGCGGATGCGCGGACAAGTTCCAGCTTGGCACCCAGACGGTATTCGAGGGCGGAGCGGTCGGCTTCTAGGTGTTTCCAGACGCCTTGGCCCACGGTTCCGAAACCGAGGAGGCCGATGCGTAGCGTGCGTTTGCTGCTTTTCACGTCGCTAGGGAAGCCGGTAACGCCTTGGTTTGGCAACGCAAAATCATGCTGCGCTGATGCAAGTCGTATAAAATCTGTAAAGCCTTCGCGGGAGAGGGCATCTCCCAGTTAATGATTGCGCAAACTCAGGTGAATCGTTTAGTTTTGCCAACGTCTTTAGGTTACACTGCTATTCAACCATCCAACCTGCTACCTGACAAGAGCGACGGAACTGATGAAGGCGATTTGACGGATCGTCTGAGTGATGAACTCCAATCCGCGCAACGTGATCGCCGCAACGCCCGTAATATGATGACGGCGTTGATCGCGATTG
>JBNNDZ010000436.1:0-3443 GCA_050285865.1 Puniceicoccales bacterium | reverse complement strand
GGCCTTGCGCGAGTTGGAGATCGCTTCGGAAATGCAGGATCGGCTCTTGCCACTGCCCAATATGACTTCAGGGCCCGGTTGGGAGGCATTTGTGCGCCGCCGCACGGCCTTGGAGGTGTCTGGTGACCACGTGGAAATTTGTCGTTCGCGCAGTGGCGACCTGTATTTCTGTATGATCGATGTGATGGGCAAGGGGGTTCCGGCGGCTTTTCTGGCGGCGATGTTCCGGACGGCATTGCACATTAGCCTGACGTTTCAGTATTCGCTGGTCGGTTTGATTATTGCCCTCAACCGCACGCTTTGCCGGGAGTTGGAGGACATGACGATGTTTGCAACGTGCGCGATTGCCAGAGTTCCCAAGAACCTCGACAAGGTAGAGATTGTCAATGCCGGCCATTGTCCGGTTATCGGTTTCCACAACAACGGCGAGATGTTTATGGTGGAACCCTCCGGGCCGCCTCTGGGTTTGTTTGAGGACGCCGCCTATGCTGCGGAACGATTCACTTTGCGTGGCCCTGCGCGCGTCATGATGGTCACCGATGGATTGTTCGAGTGGACACGGAGTGACGAGCTTTGGGGGTGGAATAATTTCGTCGAATTCCTGCGGGCACGAAATGACATTCCCGCCCTCGATATCTGGCGGCAACTACGCAACGAAATTGACGCCCACGCTTCTCCCACCGATGACGACCAAACCTTTCTCTGCTGGCAAAAATCATGAGCACTATCCTGATCGCTGACGATGACCCCCTGATGATCCGTCTTTACGAGTTTACGCTCAAGCGCACGGACCACAGACTGATTATCTGCCGCGAAGGTCTTGCCGCGGCGCGGCTTGCGCGGACAGAAGAGCCCGACCTCGCTATCATTGACTTAATGCTGCCCGGTAAGTCGGGCTTTGAGCTGATTCAGGAGTTCCGGGAGGATGAGAAACTCGTTACGCTCCCGGTGATCGTGGTCACCGGCCGCGGTGAACATCAGGTACATGAAGACTTAAGAAATGCCGGAGTCGACCGAGTCTTTACTAAGCCCTTCGCTCCTAGCTTGCTGCTTTCTGCTATTGAAGAACTGACCGAGTGACCATCCCATATGACTCTGGATCCCTATAACGACCAGGCTGAACGCCCCGTACTTGACCTCGGGTACCTTGAGTATTGGCGTGAATTTGCCGGGAATGAACTACCCACATTTCTACAAGGACTCATTGCTGATTTCAGGCAGGATTTCGCTCTTCAGCGCGAAGAGTTGCAGCAAATTTGCGCCGAGCGGGACGTGGAAAAACTGATTGCTCAGATACACCGCTTAGCGGGAAGTGTCGGAAATTTGGGGATGAGCCGCGCTGCCGCGCTTTGCCGTCAAGCCGAGCGCGATGCTCGCCAAGACACCTTTGACGGATTCGATACCATCGTTGCAGAAATTGACCGCCAGGTAGACGTAGGCCTCGATGCGCTGCGTGAGTACTGTCGGTAACGCCCAAGTGGGGGCTTCGCGCTTGAGTTTGCCGTGGCATGCTGATTAGTTGCGGGGTTTCTATGAACGCAACCATTGCCAGCAAGGAATCACCGCGAACCGCGACGCCCGTGCGTCGGCGCGCGGCGTTGCATACGCTTGGCTGTCGGCTCAACCAGAGTGAGACAATGATCCTGCGCGAGAAGCTCCTCGCCCAAGGTTATGATGTCGTGGATTTCGGCGAAGAGGCCGATTTGGCAATTATCAACACCTGTACCGTGACTCGTTTGGCGGATTCCAAGTGTCGGCAGGCGATTCGCGGTTTCATCCGCCGCAACCCCGAGGCCTATACTGCCGTTGTTGGATGTTACTCGCAGATGGGGGCCAAGGAAATTGCCGGGATCGATGGCGTGGACCTCATTCTGGGTAATCACGACAAGATGAACGTCTTGGATTACATCGGTGGGGCGGAGAAAAATCCCGCGCCGGTTATCGTCCGCGAGCGCATCGATCGTGATGACTTTACCTTGAATTTTGCCGGTGACACACCCTTTGAGTGGCGTGCGAACCTCAAGGTGCAGGACGGCTGCGACTTCATGTGCAGCTTTTGCATCATTCCGTTTGCGCGGGGCAGGGCTCGTAGCCGTGAGTTCGACGACCTCATGGCCGAGGCACGGCATCAAGTTGCTCGAGGGGTGCGTGAGCTTGTCCTGACGGGGGTCAACATTGGCACCTACGATCACCTCGGTCACGACGTCCTGACGATTGTCGATGCGCTCAATGACCTGCCCGGTTTGGACCGGGTGCGTGTGAGCAGCATCGAACCAACGACGATTCCGTTGGAGCTCTTTGACCGCATGGCCGACCCGGACCACGCGTTGATGCCTTACCTGCACATCCCGTTGCAAAGCGGGTCGGACAAGGTGCTCGGCGAAATGCGTCGCCGCTACGACATTGCCGAGTGGGAGTCCTTCGTCCGCGATGCCGCCCGCCGAGTGCCGGGTATGTGCATTGGCACGGACATTATGGTCGGCTTTCCTGGAGAGACGGAGGAGGACTTTGCCGGTAGTTGCCGTGTGTTGACTGATAACCCGCTCGCCTACGCACACGTCTTTACCTACTCCGAGCGAGGCAATACGCCCGCTGCCCGGCGCGATGATCATGTGCCCATGCCGGAGCGTCACCGTCGCAGCGCTCGTTTGCGCCGGTTGTCGTCGGAGCGCCGCTTTGCTTTCTACGAAGCCAATCTTGGCCGCGAAACGGAGGTGCTTTTTGAAGACCCGCGCGAGCAAACGGCGTCCGGGCTCACGGACAATTACGTCCGCGTGGTTCTGGCTGGAGAGGGGTTGGGCGAGGTGACGGCGGCAGACTTGCGCAACCAGCTTGCGCGTGTTCGCCTGGAGCGTGTTACGGCTGACTTCGTGGAAGGACGATACGTTGGCCCGGCTTCATGCTGAAGGCGTATCCTTCGTCCATATAATCCCATAAAGTGGCGACGCCGTTTTCGAATTCAACGGCGAGATAACCGGGCTTTCCGCTCCAGCCTGATTTCCAGTCACCGCTGTTGGGCGTGATGAAACGTCCCATTTCGCCGCTGGTGAACGGCGTTTCGGATGGAATTGGCCGTGCCATGTATTCCCAGATCTCGACGTCCGCAATGAACCGTTGTGCTTGCGGAGGGCCCAGCGCGATGTAAATGGCCTCGCGCGAGTCTCCCAGCGCAATGACGCCATCGAGCACGCGGCTTTGCTGCGCAGGAGGTAATTGTCCGAAGGCATGCGAATACTGTCTTGCCCGGTGTTCCTGCGTGGACCCGCAACCAGCGAGCGCGACGAGGAGAAAACCACTGAGGATGCGAATGAACGCGGGGAAACTGGATTGTTTAACCACTGATAACACAGATGGACACTGATCCAGCATGACGCGTTTTTCAAACAGGAAGATCGGGAAGAGCGGGATTAAGACAACTTTCCGTTCTTCCCGATCTTCCTGTT
>JBNNDZ010000435.1:0-2919 GCA_050285865.1 Puniceicoccales bacterium | reverse complement strand
GCAACAGTTGGCACCTCCCCTTGCTAAGGGGAGGTGTTCGCGCTTGCGCGAACGGAGGGGTGCTTGGGGAGTGGGTTTAGCTGCCGAGCAGGCGTGTGAATGCTGCCGCCTCGTCCACTGGGAGTCAGAAAAGCTACACTTTCGGCTCTTCCGCAATCGGCTGTGGCTCGGGGGCTGCGGTCGTGGGTTGGGTGTGGTTGACCCGCATGACAGGCTTCTGGATGACCTGGTTGTTTGCGTAGGTGACGATGTTGCCGTTATCCAGTTTGATTTGGACCGAGAACAGCCCGATTTCAACCACCTTGCCCTCGTTGGTGTTATCGCCGTCTACAATGCGGATGCGAGTGCCGACGCGGATTGGAAAATAGAAGAATAGAATCAGCGAGGCGGTGATACTGCTCAACAGGGACCACTGGGTGAAAAAACTGACGCCGAGTACCGTGAACGACGAGGCCAGGTAGATCGACAGGCTGTCGAAACCGACCTGCCAGACGCCCCCGATTACCACTGCGACTAACAGGTAAAGCAGCGATTTAACGGTTTTAGAGGCGAGGTCCACGCGGTCAGGCGAGAGCAAATAGCGTTCACCATGCGAACGAACGAATCGCGCTAAAATGGAGGCGGCGGGAAAGCTCAAAGCGATCAGCGCCAGCGATGCCACTGTTTTCCAGAAGTAATACATGGTTGGGCCTTATTCCGCGCCGCACACCGCCGCCAGGGCGGTTGCTTCGTCATCAGCGAGGACGAAGATCTGGTCCAATTTCGCCAGTCGAAGGGTCTCGGCAACGAGGGGCTGCGTGTGCACGAGTGCCAGTTTGTGGCCATTGGCACCGAGGTTTTTGGCGACGGACAGCAGCATACGCACGCCGATGGACACGACGAACGTCACCCCGGCCATATCGACAACGGCGGGCTTTGCGCGCCCGGCGACGACGGCGTTGAACTCCGCTTCGACGGCTTGCACGCCGTTGTGATCCATGCGGCCTACCAGCGCAATATGCGTCACTTCTTCGTCGGTTCGGATAACCTGCAATTCCATGCGCGCCAACGTGACGGTTTCTCCGATGCTGGGCAAGAACGTGTTTTAAGTGGATTAGCGATTCTATCGGTTACATGTCGAAAGCGTCACAAAACTGCTTTTGTAACAAAAGATTCTGGCGTTTCTGCGAATCGTTTTCCACGATTCGGTAAAACCCTTACCCTACCTGATATGGAACGAAATGTTATCGCAGTGATCATGGGAGGCGGCCGCGGAACCCGTCTCTATCCTCTTACTAAAGAACGCTGTAAGCCTGCAGTGCCTCTGGCCGGTAAATACCGGTTGGTGGACATTCCGATCAGCAATTGCCTGAACTCAGGTGTGAACCGCATCCACTTGCTATCGCAGTTCAATACGGCTTCATTGCACAACCATATTCAGTCGACCTACAAGTTTGACCCGTTCGGCGGCGGCTATGTGGACATCATGTCCGCGGAGCAAACCGACAAGGGAGAGGCCTGGTATCAGGGCACGGCAGACGCGGTGCGCCAGAACCTGCACCACTTTAATCACCAGCCCGACGACATTTTCCTGATTCTTTCCGGCGACCAGCTTTACCGGATGAATTTCGCGGAAATCATCGAGCACCACCGCAAGCTCGGGTCGGATGTCACCATTGCCGCCAAGGCGATGCACAAGTCGGAGGTCCACGGCCTCGGTGTCATGCGCGTGGGTGACGATTATTCCATTCAGGAATTCGTGGAAAAGCCCAGCGACCCGGCGGTGGTCGACCAGCTCGTCATCGGCGACAAGCTCCGCAGCACGTTGGACGGCAATCCAGAAGACGTCTGCCTGGCCTCGATGGGGATTTATGTTTTCTCGGCCCGCGTCATGATGGAAGCCCTCTCGGGCGAAGAAACGGATTTCGGCAAGGAAATCATCCCTGGCTTGCTCGGCAAGATCAGCCTCAACAGTTACATCTTTGACGACTATTGGGAAGATATCGGCACGGTTGCCGCGTTTTTCGACGCCAACCTTGCGCTTACGGACGCCGTCCCGCCGTTCAATTTCTTCGACAACGACTGCCCGATTTACACCCGCGCCCGCTACCTGCCTGCGACCAAGGTCAATGGTGCGCAGGCTGAGCGTGTGCTCTTTGGCGGTGGTTCGATCATCACCAAGGCAAAGCTCACGCATTGCGTTATCGGGGTGCGCAGCGTCGTTTGTGAAGACACGGAGATGACCGACGTCGTCATGATGGGCGGCGACTGGTATGAAACGGATGCTCACCGCGAGGAGAATGCCCGTATCCAGCGCCCAAATATCGGCGTAGGTGCCCGTTGTAAGATTCATAGCGCGATCATCGACAAGAATGCCCGCATCGGTGATGACGTGGAACTTTCCCCCGAGGGCAAGCCCGATGGCTGGTCCGAAGGCGACCTGTATGTCCGCGATGGCATCATCCTGGTGATGAAGGGCGGGGTTGTTCCCAGCGGCACGAAGGTGCGGCCGTAGGCTTCAATGCGGCTCCCGCTTTTCCAGCTCGACGCTTTTGCGGAGAAGCAATTTCAGGGCAACCCGGCAGCGGTTTGCCCGTTGGAAACGTGGTTGCCCGATGAGCTATTACAGGCGATTGCGGCAGAGAATAATCTGTCGGAAACGGCTTTTTACGTTCAAGAGGCGGACGGATTTCGCATTCGCTGGTTCACCCCCAATAAGGAGGTGGACCTCTGCGGGCACGCGACATTGGCGGCGGCCTACGTGTTGCGGCAACAGATGCCGGAGATCGGGCCAGAGCTGACGTTTCACTCGCGCAGTGGCGCGTTGCGCGTCACCGAAAGCAATGGCCTGTTGACGCTGGATTTTCCGGCGCAAGTCGGGGTGCCGGCATCCCCGCCCGCGATTTTACGTGAAGCTCTGGGGGTCAACCCGCTCGACTG
>JBNNDZ010000434.1:0-4879 GCA_050285865.1 Puniceicoccales bacterium | reverse complement strand
GCCGCCGGGGAACTCGACCATCTCGTTATACATGACGCCGGATAGGCCGTCGATCTTCGCGACGCCGTCGAACACGCTGACGATCGTGCCGACATTGGTCTTCACGGTCTTGGTTTCGAGCTTGGCGATTTCCTGTTGGATTTGTTCGAGGACGGAACTCATGGCTTAAATGAAAAGGTGTAAATCAGGGGGTGGTAAATGAAAAGGTTTAGGCAACGTTGTGTTCGAGCGTCGCCAAACGGGAGGCAACGGAAGAGTCGTAAACGTCGTCGCCCACGGTGACGCGGACGCCGGCAATCAGCTTCGGGTTTTCCTTGGCCTCGGCAACAACCTTGCGGTTATACTCAGCAGTGAATTTCTTCTCAATGCCAGCAATGACATCATCGGAAATCGGGCCAGCGTATTCCACACGGGCGCGGCCGCGGTTGATCTCCACTTCGAGGAACTTGGCGTAGAGCTTGAGGAGCAGCTTGTGCTCGCGGGGCGGATCTTGCGCCAGCGCTTCGAGCACAGCCTTTACGCGCTCATCACTCGCCTGCCCATCCGCATCGAGCGAGATGGTCACGAGCTTTTTCGCGAAGTCCTTAAGGTGTTGGTTTTTGGCCATCGGTTAAATAAACGGGGAAGCCTAGTTGTTGGCGTAAAGCTCCTTGGCGGCCGACTCGGAGAAGCGACCCTTCTCGTCGGAGGAAAGTTCGCGGTCGAGGACCTTGGCGGATGTGGCAACGACCAACTCGGCAACCTCTTGACGCAAGTCGGCGAACATCTGCTTGCGCTCCTGCTCCATCGAAGCGTGCGCTTTGGCGATGATTTGCTCGGCCTGGTGAACGGCTTCCTGGTGTTGCTTTTCCTGGAAATTCTTGGCGTTCTCGCGTGCTTCGGCGACGAGCTTGGCGGCTTCTTCCGCGGCTTCCTTGATTTTTTCAGCGCTCTGCTTTTCGGCGTCAGTCAGGCGGGCCTTCATC
This sequence comes from Puniceicoccales bacterium, assembly GCA_050285865.1. Lineage (GTDB taxonomy): Bacteria > Verrucomicrobiota > Verrucomicrobiia > Opitutales > Cerasicoccaceae > Cerasicoccus. The sequence continues at coordinate 3,914 of JBNNDZ010000434.1, read as the reverse complement.
TCCTCAGCATATTGGAGGCCGTCCTGGATTTTCTTTTGACGCTCTTCCATGGTCGCCATGACAGGCTTGAAGGCGAACTTCCACAGGATCACCGCGACGATGATGAAATTGATTCCCTGCGCCAGGAGCAGGGTTGGCTCCACGTGAAAGTAGTTGCCGAGGTCTTGCGCGGTCTGTCCGAGCTTTTCGACGATGGAGGGCTCTTCGGCCTGCGCCAGAATGGTGAGTGGATGGAACATGGGTCGGAGTCTTAGGCAGTGTGAGCGGGCCCGGTGCCAGTCGTGACGACCGGGCCCATTCAAGAATCAAGCGTCTACTTAGTAGAGGAACAAAGCATAGAACGCGACCGCTTCTGCGAGCGCCATGCCGATAATGGACTGAACGAGGACCTTACCGGATGCACCGGGGTTGCGGCCAACGGCTTCAACAGCCTTGGTACCAACGAGGCCTACGCCAATAGCTGCTGCGAAACAGCCAAGACCAGCGGTCAAGCCCTTGCCAATGTCACCCGTTACGCCAACAGCGCCTTCAGCGGCGGCAACGACAGCGGGGAGGTCAACTGCAGTGAGGATTTCGATCATGATATGGATTGTGTTTTGGTGTTTTATACCTGGCCGCCCACGCTCTTAGGTCAATGGTCCCGGCCGGGAAAGGGTGTTCTATATAGAAAGGCTTAGTGGTGTTCTTCGTCTCCGTGGTTAACGATGAGTCCGATGTAAACTGCGGTAAGCAAAGTAAAGACGAGTGCCTGCACGAGACCGATCAGGATTTCCAAGAAGAAAAACGGAACCGGAACGATCCACGCAAACATACCGTGCATGCTCGTCAGCAGATTCTCGCCACCGAAAACGTTACCGAACAAACGGAAGGGCAGCGAAACCAGACGCGAGAGGATCGAGACGACTTCGATCAGACCGACGCCGAAGAAGACGATGAACAGACCAATGTAAATTGCACCGGGAACTTCATTCTTGTCCGCCTTGTTACCAAACAAATCGTAAAAGAGCATGCCGGGCCCTGCATATCGAAGCACGAACCAGATCCACGCGATGAATGAAATGATCGCCAGTGCGAGGGTCGTGTTCAAGTCGGCATTAGCCGGACGGAAGTAATAGTCGAAATGGCCGGCATAATATTCACCATCGAAGACGCGAATGGAATTTCCGATGTCGGTGTTGCCATTGGCGGTTGCAGAAGCGATTCCCGCTTGCGCCGCTTCTTCGGTTGGGAAGGGTCCGAGGTCAGCCGCGAAGTGGCCGAAGGTTCCTACGCCCGGGAACAAGCCACTCCAGTTATTGATCAGAATGAAAATGAACAGCGTGATGAGGAGCGGGAAAACTTTCTTGATAAGCTTCTTCCCAATGATCGGTTCCATAATGTCATAGACACCAGTAACCATGCTTTCCATGACTGCTTGGCCACGGCTAGGAACCAGGGTAGACTTGCCGACCAAAATCTTCACGCAGATAATGAGCAGCAAAGAAATGACCCAGCCGGTCACCATCGCATTCGTAACCGGAAGGCCGAATACTGTGAACAGCTCGTATGCGTAGGGGCTGACACCGCCGTCGCCTGCCGCCATCAGCGGTGATGCGAAAACGAGGACGATGAGAGAAACAAAAAATTTACGGAGAATTGCCATTCCGAGAGAGTCGGTGGGAGCAGGTTTTTTTAGGAAGGGGCCTATGAGTTGACTGAAAGCCGGGAGGGGTCAACACTAGAAATCAAAGGCTAATGACCATTACCAGCTAAACTGCTGATTTGCATCAGCAAGCCTAATCATAGCTCAAGAATCACTTAATGCCTGCCGCTCATGCCTTCTCCGATCAACCTCACTGATAAACTCGCCACACAGCGCCCTGCCCCCACCCACCGGATGGCCAAGGCACGCTTCCCAGAACCCCTCAAGAAGAAGGCCGAACGCCGACTGACCTTGGATATCTTTTCCGGCATAGTCTACTCACTGCTCGCAATCGCCGTCGCCGGGCAAGTGGCGCTACTGGTTGGGTACTATTGAACGGCAGCTTAGTAACGTTCCCGCTCTAGCCCTGCGCTTTAACCGCCACGAGCGACTGCCACGAGTCCATCAAGTCCTGAAAAAAGCTCCGCTCTTCTAACGGCCAGGCAGCATCGGTGTCGATACGCCACAGCGGGCTCTCCTCCAAATGCTCCACGGTCCAAGCGAACAAGCCCTCGTGGTCGGTCCGGAAGCAAAAGTCCGCGTCCGGCGTCGTGATCTGGGACAAACGTTCTAAAAATGCGTGCTGGATCATCCGGTTTTTGTGATGGCGCTTTTTCGGCCACGGATCAGGGAAGAGCATGAAGACGCGCTCGAAGGCCAAGCCCTCCGGTAAGGCATCAAGGAACTCCGTCAGCTCGGCTTTATGGAAACGCAGATTCGCAAGGCCTCGCTTTTCTGCCTTGGAATTCCCCTTGTCGATGCGCTTGGTCACGAGGTCGATGCCCACGCAAGCCTGCTCCGGATTTGCCTGCGCGTAGGCGGTGAGGAAATGCCCGTGTCCGCAGCCGATCTCCAACACGCGGCGCTCTGTTCCGGCGAAATGTTCTTCAATCCAGGCTGACAATCGCGTCACGCGCTCAGCGCGTTGACGCAGTGCTTCGGCGTATCCATGCGACATAAGCGCAACAGAGAGCCGCCTCCGCCCTGCCCGCGCAACCCAAAAACAGCCCCCTACCCGACCGCAGCCTCCGGATCGTCGACGGTGAAAGAGCCATGCCCGGAGCGCATCGGCAATCGGCAGGTAATCCGTAGCCCGCCTGTGGAAAGATTATTCGCGGCAATCGTCCCTCCATGCAATTGGATGACGTGCTTCACGATGCTAAGGCCAAGCCCAGTGCCGCCCAGTTCGCGCGAACGCCCTTTATCCACCCGGTAAAAGCGCTCGAAAATGTGGGGAAGGTCTTTCTCCGGAATCCCGCACCCGTCGTCCTCTACCTCAAGGATAAACGCCCCGCAGTCTCGGCGGGTGCGTACAACGATTTTCGTAAAACCCTTGGCATAACGCAATGCGTTGTCCAACGAGTTTTGCAGGACTTGGGAAAACTTAATTGGGTCGATGGCCACGATATCGAGGTTCGGGTCCAAATCGCAAACCAGCGTCTGCGTATCCAAATTCAGGCGCGGGAGGAAGTTTTCCGTCACATCATGGATCAGCTTGCGAACCGAGCATTCCTGCCGGTTGATCGTCACCGTATCACCTTCCAGACGGGATAACGTCAACAAGTCCTCCAGAAGCAAATGCAAGCGCTCGACGTTTTTCGCAATCTTGTTCAAGAAGCGAAGCTGCTCCTCCGATCGCAGGTGTTCGTGGTCTTCAATCAACGTATCAGTGAAGCCCTTGATCACCGTAACCGGTGTGCGTAGCTCATGGGAAACGTTCGCCACGAATTCACGGCGGACATTCTCGAGCTTTTTTAAACGGGTGATGTCGTGAAGGACAAACAGGGTCAGGGGACGGCTGTCACTGCCGGTATCCGGAATGCGCGCTCCGGCAACCTCTACAAACAGGCTGTCTCGGCCGCGCGCGATTTCAATTTCCTGCCAGGCCGGAGCCGATCCCGCCTCAGCCAACTCCATAAACTCAAGGAACCCCGCACTCTTTAGCAGACCTTCCAGACGTCGCCCCTCACAGTTTTCCTGCAAGCTGAGGAGCTGTCGGGCCGCGTTATTCGCCATAACCAGCACGCTGCGATTATCAACAATCAACACCGCCTCGGTCAGATTGGACAGGGTAGTCTCAATCTGACGTAGGTAACCAATTTCCTGCCGCGATGAGCGTTCGTTCTCAGCCAGCAGTTCGTTTATCAATTGCGCCAAGCGGTCCAGACCGAGTTGCCCCGCCCAACCGCCGTCCTCATCGAACAGATACGTCCGCCGTTTCTCGACGGCACCC
>JBNNDZ010000433.1:0-11210 GCA_050285865.1 Puniceicoccales bacterium | reverse complement strand
GTCTCCTGCAACGACTGCTGCGCGGTGCGGGCGTCAGCCTTGAGACTCGACATTTCCGAAACAATTTCCTGCTGATGCGAGCGCTTCTGTTCCACGGTTTGCTCAGCCGTTTCCATGTCAGCCGAAAGCTGGAGTGCCTTTTCGTTGAGCGTGGTCAGGCGCTCATTATCGATTTCTATCTGCGCCTTGAGCTTACGGATCTGCTGGTCACGTTTGAGGAAGCTGTCGTCCTTGCCCTTCTTATTATAGCCGCCGTAAACAAGTCCACGGTGGTCAACAAGTTCATTGTTTTTCGTCGCAACGAACAGGAAATTGAAGCCGGGATTGGTTTTCCAATATTCAAGGAACTCGTCGAGCGTTTCGACGAAAAAACAGCCCTGAAAGAAGTCGTGCACCAGCTCGGCATAGTCCTCTTTCTTAGGTTGTATAACCTTCTCCGCCGGAACAATCCAGTCTGGCAAATCGGCGTTCTCGTAGATGTCCGTACGGATACCTACCTGCAACACCGCGCGCCCTATACGTTTGTCCTCAAGTTCACGCAGAATCGGCAGCGCGTCGTCGTAATGGTCGAGATTGATGGATTCCGCCGAGCCGCCAAGCAATGTTTCCAGAGCGGAAGTGTAGTCCTCATCGGCATCAACAACGGCCGATAACGGACGAAATTTCTCCTTTGGGGTAAGCTCGCCGAGTTCACCTTTCAGGATCGCTTTGGCCCCAGCGGAGAAGCCCTCGAAACGTTGTTGCAAGCCTTCCAGAGTGGATAGCTGCGCCTGACCGCGGGCAACCTCTCGGTCGCAGTCGGAAATGTCTTTTTGCAGGTCGCGAAATTCGGTGCGCAGACGCTGCGTCTCGGCGCGAGCGGCTTCGACGGCTTCCCCGGCGGCGGTGGATTCCTTTTCTTTGCGCTGCTGCGCGGCGGCAATGTCCTGCACGCGCTGCTCCAACACCGTTTGCTGGTCCTTGAGCTCGTGCAGCGTGTCGCCCAGGCCCGCGTGCTTGACCTGGAACGTCTTCAGGTCGACCTCCAACGAGGTACTTTGTTGCCGCAGTCGGGTGACCGCCCCCTCGCGCACAAGCAGCTCCTGCTTCGCGCGTCCGAGCTGGCGTTCGTTGTCGTTGAGCTGAGACAGAATTTTCTGAAATTCCTCGTTCTTGCCGCGGAAAACTTCGTCGGACGAATCAACAATTTTTTGGGCCTCCGCCTTGCTCTCGGCGGCAGTCTGCGCCTTGGTCGCCATCTCCTCGATCTGCTTTTCCAGCGCGGCGACTTCCTGCTTTAAATTCTCAATGCGTTCGGCGACATCTTTCTCGCGGATCGCGGCAAACTCGGCCTGACTCTCGGCGTTTTCCTTTTCGCTGCGGAGGTCGAACACCGTTTGCTGCGTTTCCTGAAGGGAGGCGTTGACCTCGCCCCGTTCCACGCGACGGCGCTCCAAGGCGGATTCCTCTTCCTTCAGCTTCGCTTCAGCCTGATCGACGATGACGCGTAGCCCCGCCGAGCGCTGCTGAAGGTCCTCAATGACGCTCACCCGCTTGGCGTAGAAATGGCCGTTGTAAGCGAGATCCAGATGCGTCAACCGATGCTTGAAACGTTGGTAACGCAGTGCCTTGGAAGCCTGTCGTTTGAGCGAACCAATCTGCCGGCTGACCTCATCAATCACGTCCGTGACGCGCGATAAATTCTGATCAACCAAGGCCAGCTTGTTGAGCGCTTCTTTGCGGTCGGCCTTATACTTGGTAATGCCCGCTGCTTCTTCGAAAATCGTACGGCGCTCCTGCGGGTTCGACGAGAGAATCTGGTCGATTTGCCCCTGCATCATGAAGGAATAAGACGCGCGCCCTACCCCGGTGTCCATGAACAGGTTATGGATGTCCCGCAAGCGGCAACGTTTGCCGTTGAGGAAGTAGTCCGAGCCGCCTTCACGGTCGACCTTACGGGTGATCTCAACCTCGTTAAAATTCGTTCCCAACTCGGCTTCGCAATCGGCGAAAGTCAGCGACACTTCACACGATGGCAGCGGCTTGCGACGGTCGGTGCCCTGGAAAATGACGTCGTGCATTTTCGTGCCGCGCAGGGCCTTAGCGCTTTGCTCGCCGAGCACCCAGCGAATGGCGTCCACGATGTTACTCTTTCCACATCCGTTTGGACCCACGATACACGTCACGCCGGGGTCGAGGTGGACCGAAGTCCGATCGGCGAAGCTTTTGAAGCCGTTGATGACGATTTCCTTGAGAAACATGGGTGGAGAGTCGGAGAGTCCTTGGTCCTTAGTCTATAGGCGCGAGCCGTATTGTGCGGATGAAGCTGTTGGAAATTAGCGATGCGACTGCCCACGGCAACGCTAATTTATTCCTCGAGTGCGCCAGAATGTATCTGATACGAAAAACCCCGGAAATAGATTCCGGGGTCTGAATGAATACTAACTGGGGTGGATTCGTGTCCTACTCAATTCACGCTCTCGGTTGCGCCTTTGCCGGCGTAATCCCCAGTAAAAGAATAGTGCAAATGCACCCATACCGATAAATTTACCATACAATGGGATACCTTTAACTGGATAGAGAATTGCGAGTCCCAGTGATGGTCCAATCATAATGACAGCAAAAACCAGGAGCCCAATTTCAACTTTTCGGAAATCGATTTTGCTTTCGTGCGGCATGCATTTACTAGCGCATGAGTGATGCCAATGAAGATAGCACATTGCTGGCTGTGCCGCCGAACCCAGTCGGTAATAGGCCTGCAGACGACCCAACCGTAGTTAGACTTGCAACACCCACGCCAGCACGATGCAGATTGCACTACGTAACACCCAACAATCCGCGTATTGTGCAAAGGCTCAACTGAATCGAAAAAGAGCAGCTCCTTTGACGCTTTTACTCCAGTGTAGGGCTCTGTCAGGAGCATAAAAAAACGCGCCATTTTACCAACGACGCGTTTCGAAATCAGTCTGATGCCGCTTCTAGCTCAGGCACTCAACGACCTGCTCCAGGTCAGTCAAAACGACGTCGGGCTTAACGTCTTTGCAATCGTCGTCGTCTTCGCGCAGGCGCAAGGAACGCTTGTCACCGGCAAAGAGTGCGGTTTTGAAACCAAGTTCCTGTGCCGGCCAGATGTCATTGCGGACATCATTGCCAATGTAGAGTGTCTCGCCAGGATTGATACCGTCCAAGGCTTGCATGCGCTCCATCGCGATACGGTAGATATCTTGACCAGGTTTGGCGACGCCATGCTCGAACGAGTAAATGCAGAGCACTTCTTCGATACCGAGGTCGTGCGGGCCGTCTTCGAAGAAGGCATCAAATAGCAGCGGCGTGAAAGCCTGTGCATTCGAAACCAGACCAATGCTTACCCCCTTATCATGGCAACCTTCGATAACATCAAGCACACCGGGCATCGGGTAAACCGGATTTACGCGCGACTCAAACAGTGTCGCCAGTTGCATCAGGTTATTGCGCGTGGTGCGGCCCTTGATCAGGTCATAGGCTTCGAGTTGGCCCAGCAGGTCTTCCCAAACTCCAATAATGTCGACCTCGGGGAATGGTTTACCGTTGTCGCGCTTGATGTCCTGCTCGGCCTTGATGGTATCGAGGAAAAGCTCGTTAATCGGCGTTTTCTCGTCCTGAAGCATGAAGCCGACTTCCTCAATAGATTGCCGGATCAGCTTTTCACGTTCCTTGCTCTTGTCCTGCGCAACGAGAGAGATGTCTCCCACCCCGCTCTGGAACAGCGTGCCATAAATATCAAAGAGGACGCAGCGAATGCCCTTCAGCTTCTTCAGCTTGGGCGCAACGCCGGTATCAACGGGCGTCATCTCGCGCGAGTGGTTACGAATAATATCAACGGGTTTCAGCTTCAATGCCATGGTGAATGAATTAATAGCGCCGTGATTGACTCGGCAAGGGGGAACTCCATGCAAATCTGCGTTACTTTGCCGCGAGGCGCGACTTCATCTGTTGGGCCGCCAGCGCGTAGCCCCCGGCCGCCCCGTCAACGAAATGTAAGTGTTCGCGCTCGTAAGTATCGATGACGCAGGTCATGATTGCCGCATCAGACACATGATGCCCCCAGGAGAGCTGCTCGGGCTGGAATTCATGCTCAACGAGCGCAATCAACTCCTCACGCTGCCGGGCAGTGCCCGATAGTACAAAGCGGAGACAGTCATCGATTTTGCGATAGTCGGCGTTGGCAATAAGGTCGGTCTTGTAGTGGCTCCAGTCTGCGCCAGCAAAGTTAAGCCCACGTTTCATAATTACCCTGCCGACAAGGATTTGTAGCTGCAAATACAGACTGTAAATGAATCGGCCAGTCGCATCTTTCCCATAGCTACGAACCCGGTTTTCCACCGTTAATTTGGCCGGGTCGCTCGTAAGCTTTAGTCCCCCCAGGTGCAGTGGATGCGACTCGTGGTCATCGCCGTATATTTCACCTACGCGATCGATCATTCGGCGCAGGATTGCCGCCCGCTCGTCCTCGGTGCCAAAGGCGCGGAATATGTAGGCAACGGTTTCGCCATGGCGGCTGGGAATATTTTCCCAACGGCACTCCAAACCAGTGAAATCAGCAGCGAGTTCACCATCCTCATCCACGCGGTAAGGATTATCCGGCGAGTCGTTTTTGACCAAATCTTCAGCCAGTTCCAGCCCGCCACCAAGGAAAAGCGTCTGCGTAACCCATTCGGACAGCTGCAACCGGGCCACGCGAACCTCACGCCCCTGCGCAAGGATGGTGTGATGCGGGACGATGCCCGTGCGCAGTTCGAGGCCAAAGTCATCCCGGGCCAGGCGACGAGTTGCGCGAAGCACTTTCTCCACATCGGCACGACGCTCGGGCGGCAGGCAAAAAGTCGCCCCATCTCCTCCAAACACGAATGGAATTTCCTCCGGTTTGTGGAGATTGCGCACGGCAGCGATCGCCGCCACGCCAACGCCATTCACTTCCTTATACCGTCCCTTACGAAGGTTCTCCGTAGACCCGCGCACATCGGTCAGCGCGATCAGCCAGTCCTCGGGCAAACGGCGATAGGCTGCTGGATCAATCGCCTCCCGCATCGAGTGGATGGCGGGCAGGCTATGCACGAAATCTTGCCGAGTCGCTTTGATCACGGAGGTATCAACGGCGAAAACCGGAACAATAGCCAGCCCAGACAGATTGACAGAGCCAGATTTCAATTGCGCAACGAGCTTGTCCACGTGGTCAATCAGGCTACGGTAGAAGAATATGTGCTGTCGTTACACGTTCACTAAAGTGGAGGCTGCGCTGCGTCACAAGCTGCGGATCAAGCAATTCCCCAAGCTCAAAGCGCGCTATAATATCGCCCCGAGTCAGCCCATTGCGGCAGTTCGCGCCAATGAAAATGACGGCGACCGCGAACTCGCAATTTTCAACTGGGGTCTGGTCCCGTTCTGGGCAAAAGAGCCCTCCATCGGCTACAAAATGCTAAATGCGCGATCCGAAACCGCCGCAGGCAAACCGGCATTCCGCGGCCCCATCCGGCACCACCGTTGCCTGATTCCGGCAGACGGCTTTTTCGAATGGAAAGGCGGTCGAGGACAGAAGCAGCCATACTATTTTCGCAGGCCCGACCACGAACCGTTTTGCTTTGCGGGAATCTTCGACCACTGGGGCTCGCCCGATGGCTCAGAAATCGAATCCGCCGCGATCCTGACTACCGCCGCGAACGCCTTCATGGCCCCCATTCACGATCGTATGCCCGTAGTCGTTCCGGCCTCTGCCTACGACCGCTGGCTCGACCCCCGCATGCAACGCCCTAGTGAATTAACTGATCTGCTACGCCCGCCGCCGGAAGACTTCTTCATCCGCGAACCCGTCACACAACTCGTCAATAGCGTGAAAAATGACCTCCCGGAATGCATCGAACCGACCGTTGAGCCTCCACGCCCACCGAGCCAACTCGGCCTCGGTTTTTAGTGGTTCGTGAACCACCAGCTAGCAAAGGCGATGATCCCTGCCACGCTAAGAAAACTAATCCAAAAGCGCTTACGGCGCACCCGGGCCTCCTCCTTCAAATAAGCATACTCGACCTTGTGGGCACTCTTCGGGAAACGCCCAACGTGAGTCAGGTCGTTGGCCAGTTTCAGGTTGAGCCTCATCTTGCCGTTAATTGCCCAACCAGAGGCTTCCAGAACCATGCCTACATCCCGCGCCCGTAATCGGAAAAAGCCCAATAGCAACGAAGGCCCGATAATGAAAAACAACACCAACCCTGCAGTGTAAAAGAAATAAACATCGGGCAAAGCCTTAACCTGCTGCGCAATATAAGCAAACGATGAGGATAACGCCGCAATCGCGACACCGCCTCCGGCAAGCATTCCGCCGACATTCATCCCGCCGCTACTTTTAGTGTCAGCAGGTGCGGTTGTCTTCTCTGGTGGCTTCGAGTGCGGTTCGTGCGTTACGCCTTTATCCATCTCGGTAATCGAGCTGGAAATCTGCTGCTCCACTGCTTTCTGTCGGGACTGCGTGATCTTCTCAATCTGGCTGGTTACAATGTCTCCAATCGCCTTAAATGGGGCCCAAATGGCCTCCCGCAGGCTGATCGGATTTGTGATTACCTTAGTAACTCGGGCATCCCAGTCGCGGCCTTTGCGGTCATAGAATACACCATTTTTGCCGATTTTCATTCGCCCTGCACTACGCGAAGTCACAGCGGCACAGACATAGATCGGGCTAGGCTGATCCTTACGTTTCGCCTCGGCGTAGATCAGGAAAATACCCGAGGTTTGCGCAATGGTAGAATGCGCACCGACGTCGAGCACCTCCACGCACATGTGCAACGCACAACCATCAATGATGAGCGTGCCCGTTTGGAAAATCGCGTCCCGCTCGGTATTGTAAAACTCCGGCAGGCTGACGGTGTTATTCAGCAAGCGGAACAAGTCGCGGTGAAGGCGCAACAACTTCTCCACTTCCTCGACAGCCTTAATTTCACCGGCCAGGGCAGAATCAACTTTGATCAATGCCTGCAATGCCTCCTTTTCTGAACCACGCAGAATCGCCCCCAGGCGTTCCGCACCGAGTTTTTCCACGGCAGCCCCCTTCTTGCCATTGAGCCACGCTTCATAATCGGAAAACTTTGCCTTAAGCACCGCCCAGTCATCCGGGCTGAGCGAGTCTTTATCGCCCAAGATCGGCTTCACAACGCGGTCCCTCAATGCACGGAGCGCATCCGCGTATACGGGGTTTACTCCGTCACTGAGTGGCAGATCGACATCCGCTGCAACATGTGCCAATGGCAAGTCGAGCATCACTTCATGCAAGGTCGATTCATCCCGCTTGCCCGCCGATTGCAGGTCGCTCTCACGAAAGTTGAAAAACGTAACTGCACGCGCATCGAAGGCAGCAATTCGACGCTGGGCAAAGAACTCCTCCACCTTTACACGAATGGCATTCAAAGCACCATAAGCAGCCGCTGTGTCTTCACCCAAAGAGAAAATCGCCGCATCGCGCTCAGGCAATTCAGGCTTAGGCGCGACGGCTTCCTCGGCCACTGCCTCTTCTGCCTTGGCTCCTTCCGCCACGGCATCCTCAAGCGAGAGGTCCGTCGTCGCAACCACGGGCGGCGGTTCGTAGCCGGGCAAGTGGACCTTATCTGCCGGGTATCCCAATACCCACCAATCCAGGAAATCCTTCGCCGCGCTATAAAATGCATTCACTTTGTCTGCACTCACACCATTGGCACCACTACGGTCGACCTCGCCTCCAACCGTCGCAATGATGTCACGGATTACCCGCTTAACGCCTTCCTTTTCCGAGGCAGACTCAGGAATAACGCCGTCGCCATTGCTTTTTACGCGAGCGAAAATACCTGTCCGGTTCTGCGCATCGGCGAGTGAGACCTTGTGTGCATCGGGCTTACCAAGGTTAGTTAATATTCGTTGCGCAGACTTAAGCAAGCGAGCCCCGACTTCGCTTTCTTCGTTGATTTGAGACAGCGCAATCCAATCACGATTTTCGATAAGGCTCTCACGCAATTTCAGCGCATCCCACACCCAACGGACTGCGGCCTTAATTTCCGGCGGACGAATGCGACCGTCCTGATCGAAGTCAATCAGCTTAAGCGTGTCCTCGGATATATCCAATCCGCGAACCGGACAACTTGAAGCAACCCAGAGCGTCTCATCCAAGTTGCAAACCAGGGGCATATCTTCAGCCTGCTCAATGCAGATCTGATCAAAACCGCCTGCGCGGAAAAAACGTAATGCTGGCGTTGGGCTGGCAGGCACGGGTCGTTGTTGCTCGGTAGCTTCCACGTCATACTAGCTTGGCGACCAAAATAACTTTAACAAGTTTTTATCCCCTACTTTGGGCGGCGTTGTTGACAGCCGCAGAAAACCAAGTGTTTAGTAGACAAGGACATGAAGCGCAACCGCCAGCAAACCGAGAAACGAATTGTCGACGCCGCGATCGCGCTTTTAGCCGCGGACGGGTTCACCGGGTTTGGGGTAAATGCGGTGTCCGCTCGCGCCGGAGTAGACAAAGTTCTGATCTACCGTTATTTCACTGGCCTAGAGGGTTTACTCGACTTCATTGGCAAGACCGAAGTCCTTTTTCCCTCGGCTGCGGCCATGCTCGATACCGACCTCGAAGGCTTCTACCAAAACTTCAACCGCGCGCAATTGGGCAACCCCCTTTCCGCGAGCCTGCACAATTGGGAACGCGTCGCAGATAACCCACTCACACAGGCCTTTCGCCGTCAGCGCACACTGTTTTGGAATGACGCTGCCGGACTCCTGCGACCGCAAAACGACTCCGCCCGATGTTTGCTAAACCTCGTAAGCACCATGCCGCTGGACTCCCTGCCTGCCAGTGGGCTACGCCCGTTACTGGAACATTCACAGTTTGCACCGGTTGCGCCAACGGCCAAAGGCAACTCCCCTGTTGAGCGCCTGCCGGACAATCTTTTGTAGACAAATTTTCACTCCTACGCTTGCGCAAAAGGCTGCTTTGGCGAATCTTTTCCCCTTCGCATGAGCCAGCCTCCAGCCCAATCCATTCGTCTACGTGGCGCACGCCAAAACAACTTGCAGGGATTCGATCTCGACTTGCCGCTTGGCCAGTTGATCGTTGTTACCGGCCTGAGTGGTGCAGGAAAAAGCTCACTCGTATTCGACACGCTGCATGCCGAGGGGCAGCGCCGCTACGTGGAAACTTTTTCTCCTTACACGAGACAGTTCCTGGAGATGCTCGACCGGCCGAAGGTGGATTCCATCGAGAACATCCGGCCATCCATAGCCATCCGGCAAAGCAACACGGTTAAAACATCACGCTCGACCGTCGGTACGATGACCGAGCTCAGTGATTACTTTAAAGTCTGGTTTGCTCACGTCTGCGAGCTGATCGACCCAGTGACCGGTAAGCCCATCCGTGACGATAATCCGCAAAGCATCTGGAAAGCTGCCCACCGTGAACATGATGGCGCAACTGCGCTAGTTTGCTTTCAGGTTACCCGGCCCGGAAAGCTAGAGTGGAAAACCATCCTCGATTCACTTTCCTCACAAGGCTTTACCCGAGTCGTCGTCCAAGACAAGGCGACACGCCTGGCCGACGTCGAGCCCGCAGAATTGTCCTCAGACGCCGCGCTGCTGGCCATCGTCGACAAAGTAAAACTAACAACCAACCAGCGGGCGCGCTTCATCGAGGCAGCGACAACCGCACTGCATTTTGGCCAAGGAAAAATGCGTCTGGTAAAAGTGAATGGTGACGCACTCGACGAGCCCGAAATCTTTTCCCAAGGCCTGCACTCACCCGCCAGCGGGAAGACGTTCGCGCCATCCATGCCGAACCTGTTCTCATTCAATTCGCCCGTTGGTGCCTGCCCCCGGTGTCGAGGGTTCGGCCGGGTTATTGAGATCGACGACCGACTGGTTATCCCCGACGAAACTCTCACTATTGCCGAAGGCGCGATTAAGCCGTTTACAGGAGACGTCTACAGCGAAAGCCTCAACGATTTGAAAAAGTCTGCCCGCAAGGACGGCATTCGACTCGACGTCCCCTGGCGTGAACTCAGCGACCACGAGCGGACCTATGTCATTGAAGGCGAGCCCGGCTACGGCGAAGATGGACGCGAGTGGCCGAAGGCTTGGTATGGAGTGCGCCGTTTCTTTAGCTGGCTCGAAGGCAACACCTACAAGATGCACGTCCGCGTCTTCCTCTCGCGATTCCGTTCTTACACCAAGTGCCCGGATTGCCAAGGCGCGCGCTTGCAGCCTGATGCGCTCAACTGGCGCTGGAACGACCGCACATTACCCGACCTTTACCAGATGCCGATCGGGGAGTTGCACATGCTGATGCGGCAAACCGCCGACAATCAACTCGACGACAAACCAGCCAAGCTTGCCCTGGAGAACATTCTCACCCGCCTGAACTACCTAACACAGGTCGGGCTCGAATACCTGACCCTTGATCGCACGAGCCGCACCCTTTCCGGCGGGGAGGCACAGCGAGTCAACCTGACCTCCTGCTTGGGCGCATCGCTGGTCGACACGCTCTTTGTTCTCGATGAGCCCAGCATTGGCCTGCATTCACGTGACATCGACCGCCTCGTCGGCATCCTGCGCGGTTTGACTCAGCAAGGCAATACCGTCGTCGTGGTCGAGCACGACGAATCCGTGATGCGTGCTGCCGATTGGATGATTGAAATCGGCCCCCAGCCCGGCAGCGGGGGCGGAAATGTTGTGTTCAATGGACCGGCTCAAAAGATCGGGCAATCGCGCGAAAGTATCTCGGGCCGTTATTTATCTGGCCGCGAGAAGATTGAGCCTCCCGCTTTGCACCGCAAAGTAAGCAACGATGACTGTAAGCATCTACACTTTAAACAAGCATCGAAACACAACCTCGATGGTGTCGACATCGATATCCCACTTGGCCGTTTCGTCGCACTAACCGGGGTCTCCGGATCGGGAAAATCCACGCTGCTGGACAACGTCATCCATCAGGGCCTGTTAGCTTTGCGTGGCAAAGCCAGCGATGACCCGGCGTCTATAAGCGGTATCAGCGGTGAAGAATTGATTGGCGAAATCGTCCTCGTGGACCAGTCGCCGGTCAGCAAGACGCCGCGCTCGAATCCCGCTGTATTTGCCAACGCCTGGGACGGTGTGCGGAACCTTTTCGCAGCCACCGAGGCAGCGAGACAAGAGGGTTTCACCGGATCGCATTTTTCATTCAATTCGGGACAAGGCCGCTGCGAGCACTG
>JBNNDZ010000432.1:0-4330 GCA_050285865.1 Puniceicoccales bacterium | reverse complement strand
ATGGTCAAAGTCCATCCGATCAGCGAACCGGACGCCTTCAAAATCGCCGCGATCCCGATCACAATGCCACCCACGTTACCCACCGCATGTTTGACCGCCACCACGAACGGCGCGTCACTCTTGGCGAGCTCCTCGGCGGGGATGACGCCCATCAAAACCGTGCAAGTGCTCACGTAAAGGAGGGTCGCTACCAGCAGCCCAAGTAACGTTGCCAGGGGCACGTTTCGTTTCGGGTTTTCAATGACACCCGATACCACCGAGGCGCTTTCAATTCCGATAAAGGCCCACAAGGCAAAGGTCGCACTCGTCGCAAGCGCCTTCATCGGCGTCTCGTGATGCGGATTCCACCCCGCGATGAAGGTATCCACATCAAACCAGAACCATCCGAAGATGGCCACACAAGTCAGCGGGATGATCGCCAGCAGCGTGCTCCAACTCGTCACAAACCCCACAAAGCGCGGCCCGATAATGTTGCAAATTGTCGCCGTCCAAATGATCCCCACGGTGAATGCCACGCCGATCCATTGGTGCTTCAACGCGGGAATAAACGCCGTAAAATAACTCGTAACCGTGGTCGCCACCGCGATGTTCCCCACAAGATTAGCCGACCAGTAAACGTAGTTCGTCTGGAAGCCCAGATAAGGACCAAAAGTCGAGCGCGCATAGGCGTAAGGACCGCCCGGTTGGGGATCGGTCGCCCCCAGGTAGGCAAACATCAGTCCGATTGCGCCCGCACCCAGTGCCGCCACAACCCAGCCCCAGATCGAAATACTGCCCACGCTGGCCATTGTGACGGGCAACAGGAAAATTCCCGTACCAACCATGTTCACGGTCACCAACATCGTGGCCATGAACAGGCCCATCTTCTTATCACCAGTCGCAAGCATTGGGGAGTAGCTGAATCGTTAAAATGGCTGCCTCCAAGCATGTCGCGAGCCATTTTTACCATCAGATTCTTTAATTCCCAGGCGCCCCCAACCACCCGCCAAAGAAAAACCCGCTCAACACTGTTGAACGGGTTTTCAAAAACTGGCGGGATGGACGGGACTCGAACCCGCGACCTCCGGCGTGACAGGCCGGCGTTCTAACCAACTGAACTACCACCCCAGTAAGGGGAAAGGTTGTGAAATTACTTCTCAGCCCCCTTTCGTCAAGATGTATTTGAGAAAAAAATTCAGATAAATCCACAAAGCCCGTGGTTGAGCGGATCTAGTGTGGTGTCAGCGAAGATTATTCCAGCAATCAGGATGTGAAAAGGTGGAGCCCGCTGTTCCTAACGGGCTTTCGTGCCTCTCAGCCGGCGTGATGGAACTCCCGGTAGGCACGCCGGCACCACACTAGTCGCTAAAGTTGTTATGCTAACCAAGATCACCAATCGGCTTAGCTCCTGACTTGCCGACCGAATCGTATAGCACAAAGCTGTGCGCGCATGGATTCGGCATCCAGTCCCAATGAAGGCGAACGACGGCTCGATGAGTTGCGTAAGCAGCGCGTAAACAAGCGCGGCAAATCCAGTTCCCTCATCGCCGCAATCGCACTCCAATTGGCGCTGGTCGCGCTCACCGTCGGCATCGTGGTCATTGCGCCCAAGCTCCAACAAGACCCCGCTTTTGTCGCCAAGAAGACCATTTACCTGCCTCAACGCGAATTGGAGCACCAGGCGGCAATTGCGGAATTTCAACAGGCAGCCAGCGCCCCGATGACCATCGAGAAGCTGACCACCGCGTCACTCTTGTCTGACCCGCTTCCGCCGATGCCTTCCCTGCCGACGCAGGATTTTTCGCCCTTTGAAAACCAAAACCCGCAGCCCAACGCCGAGGGACTGCTGCAAGGCTCGGGGTTGGGATCCGCACTACTAGGACTAAACGCCAGCAGTTCGCAGGTGAGCTTTTTCGGAATCCCTGAAGATGCGAAACGCTACATGATCCTTATCGACACATCCAACTCGATGTTCGAGCGAAGTCGGAGTGGCCAATTGCACCGGTTTGACTTCACCACTATCAAGGACGAATCCGCCCAGTTGATCGAGAAGCTGAACGCAAACACCCTGTTCAACGTAGCTGTTTACGAGGGCGGCTCACTGGCCTGGAGCGAGTTCATGGTCCCGGCGACTGTTGACAACAAGCGCAACGCCATTGACTGGGTGCGCGGTCTCGAGGAAGCCCCGAGCCGCAGCATTAGCAGCCGCCGCAGCCCCGGGCTACGCCTGATGGAAGGCGGGGGAACGCGGTTGGACACCGGCTTGAAGCAGGCCTTCAGTTTTGAGCCCGAGGTAATTTTCATCGTGACCGACGGCGAAATCAATCGCGGCAACTTCAAAACGATCCCCAAAGACGAGATACTCGATATCATCGATGGCCTGCAGGACCAGCTCGCCGAGCCAGCCCGCATCCACGTCATTCAATACGAGACCGCTGTCGCACGTGATACGGAGATCGATACCATGCGCAGCATTGCCTCACGAAATAAAGGACGTTTTCGCAAAGTATCGGCGAAAGAATTATGATCGACTTAACCGGAACAACTACTAGATTACCCCTATATGAGCCCTACAGAATTAGCCCGAGTCTGGTTTGACCGTGTCTGGAACCAGCAGGAAGAGCCAGCCATCTTCGAGATGCTGTCGGCGGATTGCATGATTGAAGGACTCAACATGACAGAGCCCGGCCCAGTCGGTTTTCTGCCTTTCTATCGTGGCTTTATCAATGCCTTCGACGCTATCCGCATCGAATTGATTGAGCTCAAAGAACTCGAGGATTCCAGCTTTGGACACGGCGTGTTCACCGGCATCCACCAGCGTACCCGCACCCCCATCACGATTGAGTTCAGCTTCTCCGCCCGCTGGAAGGACGGTAAAGTCGTCGAAGCGCGCAACGTCATCGACTACCTGCCCATGCTCTCCCAATTGCACATGCTGGGCCAGGAAGCCATTGCCGAAGTCCTCAAAACGGACCGATAGCGGCACGCCAAACCGCCGTTTCATCCACGGCACCATGGGTATCCAAGCCCGTTTCAATTTCGGCCAATGTCGGCTCGCGAACGACATGCTTTGGATCGGGCTCCAGTTCAGGAGCGATTTCCCGCACAACTGCCCAGGCGGCCCAGGCCCGCCACTTCTTTTGCTCACTGCGATCACCCCGCACGCGGTCGGCAAGGTGTTGATAATGGACACGCGGATTGCCCATAAAGGTCTCGGCCGGATTATTTTTCACCAGCCAACCAATCGCCGCATAGGGCCACGGCCACTCGCGTAAGACTGCCTCATCACCGGACAGCTCAGCATAAAGAGCGCGGTCCACTGCAAGGATCGCGCGCGCGGTCAGCCCTTGAGTCCATAGCGTTTGACCATAAGCAAGCGCCGTCTCGTAAAACTCCGCTCCCTGCGCATCACGCCAGCGGTTGAGGTCGCGCCAGTTCAGTCCCGCGCGCGCAGGCGGCAGGTAAGGACAGGCAGCAAGGGAAGCAGTCGACATTCTCCCTAGCGTGGCGGGCGAGGCGTTCGTGTCGAGTTCTCTCTGACGGACGTCTCCGCGGTAAAATCCCATTATCCATGGCGAAATTCCATTTGGTACCTAGGGGGGACCATAAGAACAAAAACTCGGGTAGCCTTGCAGAAGACGCAAACACCATGCTCGCGGCAACAAGCAATTATACCGAGCTACTCAGGCTGCATCAGCCAATGCACGTAGCGCATCTTTTCCACCACCGGCGCGGGCAGGACGAACGGATACAGATCCGGCTGCCCCATGCCGCGATTAAGGCTATTGACCGCGAACGTGATGGGCAGGGTTGCCTTCAGGATGGGTTCAAAATCGGGTTGATCGTAAGGGTCGAATGTCGCCGCCATTTGAACCTTGGCCGGCTCCTTCAAACGCGCATCCAGTGACATCCCAAAGCGGTAAGCTGTTTCCAACGTATCGACGAGGTGCAGATAATGCGCCCATGTCTCAGCCCAGTCTTCCCAAGGATGCGAACTGGCGTAGGAACTCACGAAATTCGACTGCCAATCGGCCGGTGCGCCGCTGGCATAATGCTTTTCCAGCGCCTCGCCGTAGTCGACGGTTTCATCGCCAAAGAGTTCACGGAACCGGGCCAGCGCCTTCTCGTTGTCGCGGATCAAGCGGTCCCAATAGTAATGGCCGACCTCGTGGCGGAAATGGCCAATCAAAGTCCGGTAGTGCTCACCCATTCGCACGCGGGCGGCCTCGCGCCGAACCGGATTGGCCTCTTCTATGTTTACGGTGATGACGCCGTTGGCGTGACCAGTCAGCACCTTGTCCTCGCCTTTCACGTTGGCGAGGAAATCGAAATGCAGGCCCCTATCGGGTTC